>JAJOIW010000015.1 GCA_021209225.1 Verrucomicrobiota bacterium | reverse complement strand
CCAGTCGGAAGAATCTGTGGGGTGAATGGATGGATTGAGTGAAGCTCCCCGGTTCCCGGAACAACCCGTTCACGCTTGCACTGGGAATGGGCTGCCATTCCGGTGGATGCAATGTTCCGCTGCCGAGCAATTGAAGCCCTTCATCCTCCGACAGCGGACTGGATGGGTTGGTCGACCATTTCACCTTCAATTCTGTGGGTGAAATCAGTTCGATTTCCAGGGTGGGCGGCATTTGAGCCCAGGCTCCGTGGGGATGGGGAAGAACCATGGACATCGCCATCAGGATGCATGCCATGCCGGAAAATCTGAATTTTTTCATGACTGGATCATACGATTGATAAAAAAATTCCCAAGGAGAAAGAGTTGTCGACTGGCAGGAATCAATGGCATGATCGGAGCCGAATCCCGAAGAATGATGGCAGATATGAGAGTGATGATGGTTTTTGCAGGGTTGAGCTTAGTCCACTTGAGCCAGGCATTGGCATCCGGTCCGAGCGTCTTCCAGTCGCCAGCCAAACCCGATGACATACGGCTCCAGGCCCCGAAAGATCTCAATGGGTATTTTCCGTTTGTGGTGCCGGCGACCCGGGATGCCTGGGAGACCCGGGCTGCATCACTCAAACACCGGCTGGCCACCGTGCTGGGAGTCTGGCCGGAACCAGAAAAGACACCCCTGAATGTCGTCATCCATAGCCAGAAAGATCTGGGGGATTATTATGTGGCCAATGTCTATTTTGAGAGTTTCCCCGGATTTTATGTCACTGGCAACCTCTACCGGCCGAAGAACATTTCGGGAAAAATCCCCGGCATACTGAGTCCGCATGGTCACTGGAGTGGGGGACGGTTTTATGACAATGACAATGCGGCCAGGGAGGTTGCTGATGGGGCGGAAAGATTTCCCGATGAAGGACGGAGCCCGCTCCAGAGTCGATGTGTTCAGCTGGCCCGCATGGGATGCCTCGTCTTTCATTACGACATGATAGGCTATGCGGATTCCGTCCAGATCAGTGAGGATCTGGCGCATCGCTTTGCCAGACAGCGTCCGGAATTATCCCGGGGTGACAGGTGGGGATTATTCAGCCCAAAGGCCGAAAGTCTCTATCAGAGCGTCATGGGCCTCCAGACATGGAACTCGATTCGGGCATTGGATTTCCTCTGCACCTTGCCCGAAGTGGATACCCGGCGGCTCGGGGTCACTGGAGCCAGTGGCGGGGGGACGCGAAAGCTTTCTGCTCGCAGCGTTGGATGACCGGATCTCGTTATCCTTTCCTGCGGTGATGGTGTCGACTGGCATGCAAGGCGGGTGCACCTGTGAAAACGCCTGTGGATTGCGGATTGGGACAGGCAATGTGGAGATCGCCGCTTTATTTGCGCCCAAACCACAAGGCCTGACATCGGCGGATGATTGGACCAGGGAAATGGAGAGCAAAGGATTTCCCGAGCTCAGGAAGCTCTACCAGCTGATGGGTGCCGGGGACAGGGTTTCTCTCAAGCCACTCACTCATTTTGGCCACAACTACAACGCCGTCAGCCGGCACGCCATGTATGAGTGGGTTAATAAGCATTTTGATCTGAATCAGAATTCCCCCATTCTGGAAAAGAACTTCACCCGTTTGACCCGCGACCAGATGTCGGTCTGGAATGACAATCATCCCGTCCCTCCATCCGGGGAGGAATTTGAAGTGGATCTGCTCAAGCGGATGGCCGAGTCAAACATGAAATACTTGTTGGACCTGGCTGAATCCGATCCTGAAAAGCTCCGCAGCATTCTACTATCCGGCTGGCAGGTGGTTGTGGGACGCCGTTTCGCTGACTCCGGTCAGGTGAAATGGAAGCTCACGGGTAAATCCGACAAGGGCACATATCTGGAAATGTCGGGAACTCTGGACAATACCACCTATCACGAATCGCTTCCGGTCGTCTTCCTCCACCCGAAATCCCAATGGAATGGACGCACCCGACTCCTTATTTCATCCCGGGGCAAAAGCGCCCTCTACAATCCGGACGGGTCGATCACAGCGGAAGTGGCTCAGTACCTCGCCAAAGGATCCACCGTCCTGGGTGTGGATTTATTCCATCAGGGCGAATTCCTCGACCAGGGACAGGATGTGTCGCAAACCCGGTCCGTCGAGAACCCGCGTGAGTCAGCCGCCTACACACTCGGGTATAACCATTCACTCTGCGCGCAGCGCATCCATGACGTGATGACAACCGTTCAATTTCTTCACACTTTTGAAAAAGGACCGAGTAAAGTTGATTTGTCCTCCGACCGGGAAGCGGCTCCCATTGCGCTGGCGGCCGCCGCTCTCGCCGGGGCGGATAAAGTCCATTCGCTGGATGCGGACACCGGTGACTTCGCTTTCCATGAGATCCATTCGATCCGCCACCCCGATTTTCTCCCTGGTGCCACCCGGTTTGGAGATGTCAGAGGATTGAAATTCATTCTTGGAATTGAGGATTGAGCCACCGGGTCACACGCTGACCGATAAATCTGTTCCTTATGAAAACGGGCAATCTGCAAGCATCATTCCTGGGAGTCATAGTCAGTTGTCTGATATTCCAGTTGCACATTTCCGGTGGTGAGGAAGGTGCCTATGCATCGACGATCAAAGCGACCTTCCGCGAGAGGTGTTATGCCTGCCATGGAGCGCTCAAGCAAAAAGCCGGGCTGAGGTTGGATACTGCCGGATTCATCCGTCAGGGAAGCGGGGACGGCCCGATCATTGACACATCCAGTCTGGCAGCAAGCGAGTTAATCCGGCGTCTGGAATCTCACGATCCACTCCAGCAGATGCCCCCGGAAGGGACGCGGGTCCCACGGGAAGTTATCGGGTCGATCATCCAGTGGATTGGTCTGGGTGCTCACGGACCGGAGGGCGAAGAACCTGAGGTGGACCCGACCATGCATTGGGCATTCCAACCTCCGGTTTCCAGCTTGAACCCACAGGCCAACCGCAACCGTCATCGATCGGATTCTGGCCAATCATTATGCCACAAATTACATCACCCCATTTCCGTTGGCTGAAGAGCGGGTGCTGGTCCGCCGACTCTATCTCGACCTGATTGGCCTCCCTCCATCCCTGGAGCAATACCGGGAGTATTTTGAAATGCATCCGGAGGATCGCTGGTCCCGCACGGTTGACAGTTTACTCGCCAGTCCGCAATACGGTGAGCGATGGGCGAGGCATTGGATGGATGTCTGGAGATATTCCGACTGGTATGGGCTCGATGCGCAGTTGAGGTATTCACAAAAACATATCTGGCACTGGCGCGATTGGATGATCGAAAGCCTGAATGCCGACAAGGGCTATGACAGGATGGTGACAGAAATGCTTGCCGCCGATGAGTTATCACCCACTGACTTCATGGCGCATCGCGCAACCGGATTCCTCGCCCGCAATTATTACCTCTTTAATCGCACAACCTGGCTCGATCAAACCATCGAACATGTCGGAAAAGGATTCCTCGGCCTCACCATCCATTGCGCCAAATGCCACGACCATAAATACGATCCGATCAGTCAGTGGAACTACTATCAATTCCGCGCTTTCTTCGAGCCCCATCAGATTCGTCTGGATCCGGTTCCCGGATCCACCGAGGTCAGCCAGAATGGCATCCCAAGAGCATTTGATGCTCACCCGGACATCCAGACTTTCCTGCATATTCGCGGGGAGGAAAAAAATCCGGATCAATCACGCCCGGTCACACCTGGATTGCCGGAGGTTTTTTCCAGTTCCAGATTGGAGATCGTTTCTCAAAAGCTTCACCCTGCAGCTTATAATCCATCGTTGCGCGGGTATGTTCATGATGACCGGATGACCGAGTCACAAAGGCAGGTTTTCAGCGCTGAGCAGAAACTGGCGGAGCTCCTCCAGCGGTCCCATGCTCCAGATAAGGAATCCCCACACATTACGGAGGCGCGATTTGCGCTGGCATTGGCCCAATCCGAATTGGAATTCAGGCGATTGGCCTGGGAGGCTGAAAAGGCTGCCTATTTTCCAGCTCCAGCCAATCCCAATATGAATTCTGAATCCTCCCACCGTCAGCATGCGGCCGATGCCTGGAAATCCAGAGAACTCAGCCGTGTGCGCCTCGAACTTCACCAGGCACAAATGGCCTTCGACCAGGCCCCGGAGGACAAAAAAAAGCAAACTCAGGAGAAATTGCACAAGCTGGAAGCCCAGTGGGCTGAATTCCAGGTCCGGAACTGGGGTCTGGAATTTCCTATCCATCGACCCGCTCAGAAAGCATTGGAATCACCGGATGAGTCTGAGGAATCCCGTCGACAACCATTTCCCGATTTCACCACTGGTCGCCGACTGGCATTAGCTCGATGGATCGCCAGCCCGGAGAATCCATTGACGGCACGGGTGGCTGTCAATCATATCTGGTTGCGGCACTTCGGAGAACCCCTGGTCGAATCCATGTCTGACTTTGGGCGCCGTCAGAAGGCTCCCAAACTCCAGGACCTGCTCGATGAACTGGCTCAGACCTTTGTCCATCAGGGCTGGAGTATGAAGTCGCTCCACCGCCTCATTGTCACATCCGATGCGTGGAAAAGATCCGCAAGCCCGCCCGCAGACCAGAAATTTGAGAATGGTCTATCCGATCCAATCAATGCTTTATTCTGGAAACGGCATTCTACCCGATTGGAATCCCAGACCATCCGGGATTCGGTTCTGTTTATGGCTGGTGCTTTGGACCCAACCCAGTTTGGCCCATCTGTCCCAGCAGACGATTCCCAATCCCCGCACCGAAGGAGCCTCTATTTCCTGCATTCCCGCGATGACCAGAATCCCTTTCTGATGCAATTTGATGATGCCGACATACAATCGTGTTATCGAAGGGAGGAAAGCATCATCCCCCAGCAGGCACTCGCCATGGCCAATAGCCAATTGACCATATCGATGGCTGACAAAATCGCCAGCCACCTCGGTCAGTGGGATGGGGATCCCAGTCCGTTGAACTTTATTCAAAACAGCTTTCATTTGCTGCTCGGCCGGAATCCGGATGCTGAGGAATCCTCGGCATGTCTGGAATTTCTCTCGGAAATCGCAGCTCCGAGAAACCGGACACTCCTGATTCATTCGCTATTAAACCACAACGATTTCATCACCATCCGCTGAGGATTCAAGATCATGAAAGCACGCACTCAAACTGTCCCACCCGACACATCACTCACCCGGACTCCTTTGTTGGGGCGGAGGCACTTCTGGCAGGGGATGGGTCTGGGGTTTGGGGCCCTCGCACTGGAGTCACTTTTGCGCACCGATTCCGTTCTGGCCGATGAATCTCAGGCCCAACTCAATGGGCTGCCTCAATTCGCTCCCAAGGCCCGCAGTGTCATATGGATATTCCTGCGGGGCGGATTAAGTCATCTCGAGAGTTTCGACCCCAAGCCGGCGCTGGACCGGTATCAGGGGAAATCCATCCCGGAAACCCCCTATTCATCCGTCCAGGATCCCGAAAAGCTCAAGAAGGTGCGGGTCGTGGTGGTGAATGATGCCAATGGTCAGCAGCGGAACCTCATTTACCCGACACAGGTGGGATTCAAGCATTATGGACAATCTGGAATTCCTGTGAGCGACTGGTTTCCCCGCATCGGTCAGTGTGTCGACGACCTTGCCATCATCCGCTCCATGTGGACCACCGACGACAATCATGGTGCTCAGGTGCAATTTCATTCGGGCCGGCATATGCTGGATGAGAGAGTTCCCACCATAGGTGCGTGGATCAGTTATGGTCTGGGTTCGCTCAATGAGAATCTCCCGAAGTTCATCACCATGGGACCTCGTTTTTTTGATCGCCGCGATGGTCATTACCTGGGCCCCGCTTACGACGCTGTGCCGCTTCAGGTCAATGCGGATGTTCCCCTGCCATTTGCCCGACCTCAGGCACCCATGACGGATCAGGAACAATCGCTGAGCTTCCGCCTGGCCAACAGGCTCAATCGCATCAGTAAAAAATACTATCCCGATGATGAGAAGCTCGAAGCACGAATCCGCTCCTATGAACTGGCATACAGAATGCAGATGGCGGTTCCGGAAACGCTGTCCATTGAGGGGGAATCCGAGGCGACTCAAAAGCTTTATGGATTGAACCAGGAACCCACCCACTCATTTGCCCGTCAACTCCTCAGTGCCAGAAGACTGGTGGAACGCGGGGTCCGGTTTGTCCAGATCATGCACGGAAACGGAGCGGCTGGAGAATGGGATGCCCACTCCGGACTCAAAAGCAATCATGCATCATTGGCCGCTCAAGTCGACCAGCCAGTTGCCGGCTTGATTCAGGATCTGAAATGCCGGGGGCTGCTTGATGAAACGCTCGTCGTTTTCGCCACCGAATTCGGACGCACCCCGGGATCCCAGAATGCCGATGGCAGAGACCATCACCCATTCGGATTCTCCATCTGGATGGCTGGGGGAGGAATTCAGGGCGGCCAGATTCATGGCGCCACCGATGAACTTGGGTTCCATGCCGTGGAAAATCCCCACTATGTCACAGACGTCCATGCCACCCTGCTGCACCAGCTCGGCCTCCATGAAAGGTCACTCCAAGTTCCAGCTCACAAGCGCCTCGAAATCGATTTCGGGTCGCCAATCCATCAGATTCTCAAATCATCCTGACAGTGTGCCCCAGTATTCCCGGTGACTCCATCTCCTGAAAAATTCATCGGGAGAGGACAAATCTCCACTGGACCGGGGTGGAGATTGTTCTCCCGGCTTGAGAAATGAAACTCAGGGATTCATCGTCATGAAATCCGACGGTTTTGACGCTGTCAAAATCCGCATCCACCTTCACCACCCCCTGGATGTAACGAATCTCGGTCGGGATATCCGGACGCAGTTCGACAGTGGTTGGAATGCCTTTCTGATTCAGACTATTGTCCTGCATGGATGGCACCAATCCATCGGCAAAATAAGCTGTCACGTCCTCCAGTCCCACACAGTTATTGCGACCATTCCATGGGAATCCATGCCGCCCGCCATTCTCCAACCAGATCACCGTGCTCCGCAACTGCCTGGGATCTTTCAGCGAATACCACATCCACCCCGCCTCCCGATTCAGAACCGCAACCCAGGATGGGGTGGATTCCATTTTCTGAACCATCAGGACCAAATCCGCATATCCTTTGCGGGCTGGCAGTCCCGAGAGATCCACTCCCGGAGTGTCCCGGAAGATCGATGGCACATTCTTCAGGGATTCGAATTCAGCACCCACCGCCAGTTGCTGATATTCTTTGTTGGCTGGGTCACTGAAAACCCCCGCATTCGTCATGCCAAATTCTATCGGACTATGAAATACCGCCATGGCCCCAACTGAGTCCGGCATCGCCAGTGTCGCATGGTGACCCAGCGGAACTTTGCCGGCAAATCCCTCAATTCTGTGAGAACTGTAAATGACATTCTGCCCATTCACCAACGTGAGTTTTTCGTGACCCGGCCCGGGCGCACCCGGGTGTGGAGTGACAGGACCAGTGAGGTGGATTGCGGGTCGGACTCCACTGCTTCAAGCTGCCAACGGCTGGTGGCTGTTTCTCCATGGGGTTCATGTTTCTCCCCCTGATACGCCGCCCCATTGCCTCCAAATGGAAGGCAGAAAAAGTCCCCGCGCAACGACGTCAGAACTGCCGCCGGAAATTTCTTATGTCCCTCCTCCTGCCACGGACTCACATAATACGGCGATACCGGGCTGGCGGACTGCCTGAAAAAATTCACTGGCGCCATATGCCCACCATTCTCAGTCACCGCCATCTCCACATCCTGACTTCGCACCACCCAGCAGGTTTGTCCATGCCGCGTCTCGATCGACATATTCTGGGATTCTCCTATGCTTGCCAGGATCACGAATTGAAAAGTTATCAGGAGTATGCTGCCGGGTTTCATGCTGTCCCGCTTTTATACCCGCCAGCATGGGATCAGACTAGGAAAAAACCTTTTCCAGCGCCTGCCTCATCACCACCGGATCGGCCTGAATCCCTGTCCAATACTGAATTCCCAGGACCCCCTGGTTCACTAACATGCCCAATCCGTCGATCACCTGGCACCCCGCCCGGCGTGCATCCCTCACCAATGGGGTGATTGGCGGATTGGGGATCACGTCCGCCACAACCATGCCCGATTTCAAACTCCCGGCATTCAGCGGGACTCTGGCATGGATATCGGGAAATAACCCGATGGATGTCGCATTGATCACCACGTCCGTCCCATCGGGAATGGTGTATTCCTGATGGGATGCCACCAGGTCAGCCGCCACCCGGACATCCTCACGCAGCAGCCGGACAAGTTCCTCCCCACGCGATGGACTCCGGTTGACTATGGTCAGATGACTGGCTCCAGCCAAAGCCAATTCCACGCTGATGGCTCGAGCCGCTCCGCCGGCTCCAAAAATCACCACCTTTTTACCCCGTGGATTGGTCAGCGTTCCCAAGGAATCCACAAATCCTTTCCCATCCGTGTTTTCTCCAATCCATTCCGATCCACGCCGGACCACGCAGTTCACCGCTCCCATCAGCCGCGCCGATTCGCCCAATCCATCCAAGTGCTCAATCACCGCCACTTTGTGCGGTATCGTGCAGTTGAATCCGCGAAATCCCATCGCTTTCGCCCCGGATACCGCTGCCGCCAGATCCCCACGCTTCACCTCAATCGTCAAATACCTCCAGTCCAATCCATGATGCCGGTACGCCGCCTCAATCATCACCTGCGTGGGATTCTCAGATATCGGATCCCCAAAGGCCCCAGTCAATTCCTGCTTGAAATTCAATTCCCTGCTCATGCTTCCATCCAGTTGATTCACCCACTTTTAAAACCTTTGCTTCATTTTTGAAAGCTTTATGTCATGACATTACCCTCCAGCGGTTTTCTCTGCCAACACCCGTCAAATCCTCTTCATCAAAATTGGTTTTATTTAACCAAATTTTTGATTGCGTTTGGGTGACGGATTGATGATGATCTTCTCACCATTCCGATATAAGAAACTCACTTTCCACCCGTTCCGGGGTTGGCGGTGTTCAGTCTGAGAGTTCATGATGAGATTTTCTGAAATCAAAATCCGAAACCGATCGGGGTTCACATTAATTGAACTCCTTGTCGTCATCGCCATTATCGCCATCCTGGCGAGCATGCTCATCCCCGCCCTGGCAACCGCCAAGGAAAAAGCCAAGCGCATCAAATGCCTCAACAATATCCGGCAGGTCGGCATTGTCATGACTCTTTACTCCGATGACAACAAGCAATTCCTCCCTCCCATGGGTTGGAAAAATGAGACCGGCTTCTGGCCATGGGATGTCCCATCCACCATGGTCACCAATCTTCTCAGTTATGGCTTCAAAAGAGACATCCTCTACTGCCCATCCTTCGCCGATCAGAATAATGAGACACTCTGGACCTGGAACAGACTCCACAAAGTCACGGGATATGCCTTCGCCACCATCGGAGCACCACGTGTCAATCCCAACTTCACCTATGACCGGGTCGCCGTGAAAACATTCCGCACCCCAGCAGGCCAGCAGAGAATCATGCCCGCACAGGCCATCATCACAGCGGACGCAACCTTATCCTTCCTGCCAACTGAAAATGCCCCTGAGCGGAATAATTTCACCAAAGTGCCAGGTGGATGGAATAAGCCCCACTCCAGTGCCCACGTCCACAAGTCACTCCCGGCTGGAAGAAACGCTCTCTACCTCGATAACCACGCCGAATGGGGCAAATTCCAGGAAATGAAAATCCGCACCACCGGAGCCCCGGCATTCTGGTGGTGAAATTTCTGGCTCAAATTTTTATATATCATAATCATCACATGAAAAAAGAACGAGAAATGATTCCTTCCGGAATTCGCACCCTGGCGTTTCCGGCATTTGCAGTCACAGCCTTTGGTCTTGGCCTGGGAGGGCTTCAGGGCGAGATCCTGGTCAATCTGGATTCGACATCACTTCCCGAGGGTCCATTGGAAACCTGGCTGAATTCAGGAACGCTCGATGGCGATTTCACCAGCGCGGGAAGCCAGACACCCACAATTTCCATCGTCGATGGTGTCAAAGCGGTTCAATTTGTGCCCGGTGTGGCCAACACCCACTACGTTGGGCCTGTCGCCCCGGAATCAGTTGTCTTCAATTCCAGCCGCACCATTGAGGCATGGGTTCACAACCCATCCCCTCAGGAGGAGGAAACTGTGTTCGCCTGGGGGCGTCGCGGTGGACCTG
>JAJOIW010000056.1 GCA_021209225.1 Verrucomicrobiota bacterium | reverse complement strand
AGTTTTATCCGGTTCTCCACCAGATCCGCCAGTTCATAGGCGTTGGGGCACAGCCAGACGATCATTGCGGAGAGCATCAGGTAGGCTATGAACACAAGCGCACTCTGCTCATTGAGCACGTCAGGCCCGGTTCTCCATCATCGTATCGGCCATTCCCATTGAGGTCGTGAAAGACCCGACCATGGGCCACCTCATCGGCTGAATAGCCCCCACTGACATTCATGAGAATGGCCACAACCATGGCATTCATCAGCTTCCTGACCTGCAAATTCATGAAGGGAATCATCCTCCCATGAAATGATAATTCCAGCAAATTCACATCACATTGTGGTGAAATTTCCGTTTGATGAATTCCATGAATGAGCCGATGTTTGTGGGATGCACCGTCCCGTCCGAAAAATCTTGTGGCCATTCCCCCTGGTCATACTGATGAGTTTCCTTGGCTGGGGTCAACTTGTCGGTCTCCGGGGCGAACTCATGGTGACGGAAATTCACTACCATTCTGACTTCGAATCGGACGGGAATGCTTCGGACCCGCTGGAATTCATTGAAATCCATAATCCTGGCCCGGATGAAATTGCGCTCACTGGCTACCGGTTCACCAATGGCATCCAATACCGGTTCCCGGATGGATCAAAACTCGGACCCTCCAGATTCGCTGTCATCGCCAAAGACACCTCGGCTTTCAGCAATTTCTATAAGTTCACTCCCAACTTCGGTCCATACGAGGGGCAACTCAGCAATTCGGGCGAATCCATCACCATCGAGAATTCTGCCGGGGAAACGATCTGGCGCATTCGCTACCAATCGATTGGCGACTGGCCGGCGGCAGCCGACGGGACAGGCCACACCATGGTTTTTGAAGATTTATCTGAACCCGTGAACCGGGGCCGCAATTGGAGAGCCAGCCGCGAAAAAGGAGGCTCGCCCGGGTCCTGGGATATTCCGCCCAACTCCACCGGGGCCGAGTTGCGCCTTGTGGACAAGGGATCGGAGATGCACTACTTCAAAGGAACCCGCGAACCCTCCGAGGGCAGCACTTCCTGGACCACGCCAGGCTACGCTCCTGATCAGAACTGGATAGCCGCAAAGTCCGGCATTGGATACTCCTCCGATCCTCAGGAACTCGTCGAGGTCACAACCGTTTTGAATGATATGCCCGGCCGCTACCTTTCCGTTTATACACGCCATGCATTCCCACTTACCGCCGCAGAAATGGAACAATCCGAAAAACTCCTCCTGCGGCTTCAGTATGATGATGGCTATGTCGTGTACCTGAACGGGACACGCGTTGCCGCCGCCAATATTCCCGGGTCCCCACCCGCGTTCAACCAGCAGGCAACCACTGGCTCAGATTACCCACCCGTGGACATCGACCTGACCCCACACCTGGGGCGACTGATTGCTGGCGTCAATATTCTGGCAATCCAGGGGCATAACGTCGGCATCTCCAACAGCAGCGACTTTGTGATCGCTCCCAGGCTGACACTGCAACTCAGTCCCAAAGCGAATACCGATCAGCCCTGGAGAAATCTCGTCATCAATGAAATTTCAGCCTCCTCCACCACAGTTGTGGATTTCGTCGAACTGTTCAACCCCACTGATGCACCCATCGATATCAGTGGCTTCCTCATTTCTGACTCAAGTTCCAATCTCGACAAGTTCACTCTGCCCGGCGGAACAATTGTGCCGGCAAATGGATTCTATTCCTTGTCCGCTGAAGACATGGGATTCTCACTGAGCTCAGCCGGAGAAAAATTCTTTCTTGTTTTCCCATCCCCCCAGACCGTTGCATGCGGATATGCCTGGGGAACTCAATGGCCTGAAGTGGGATTGAGCCGGTTCCCGGATGGGAATCAGAACTGGTTTTATTCGACAGCCCCATCGCCCGGAGCATCCAACATCCCATCGAGATTCCTCCCGGCTGTGATCAACGAAATCCACTACCACCACCCGGATGGGGAAAGATTCGAATTTCTCGAAATCGCCAACATGTCCGCAGACGTCCCACTCGACATATCAAACTGGCACTTCATAGGAATCGACTATCAGTTTCCCGCTGGGGCGTCGATTCCAGCGCTGGGATTCGGGGTGATCGCAGACGACAGAACCTCAGCTGTCTCACGCTATGAAATTCCCGGGGGCACATTCCTCGATAGTTATTCCGGTGGCCTGCGTGACGGGGGAGAGTTACTGGTTCTGATGGACGGATCAGACATCGTGATGGACATGGTTGAATTCAACAACCAGAGCCCATGGCCACTCACACCCGACGGTCTCGGAGCATCACTGGAAAGAACATGCATCGAGAGCATTCCCAGCACCTGGACCGATTGGACCGCCTCCCAAAGACAGCATCCATCACCCGGCCGGAACAACCGCCTCACCGGATGCGTGCCCCACGAGACTCCGTCCGTGAAAATTTCGGAAATTTTCTACAATCCCTCCGTGAAAGATGAGGATGGCCGGGCTCTGGAATTTGTTGAGATTGTGAATTCCGGAGCATCGGAGGTCTCATTGGATGGGTGGGCACTTGTCGGGGATATTTTTTACGAATTTCCAAATGGCCAGACCATGCAGCCAGATGCCCGATTGATCGTTGCCTGGGACCCACTTCGCTGCCGGGAGTACTTTACCCTGCCGCAGGATCGGGTCCTGGGTGGCTACAGCAGCGAAATTCCAAATGGCGGAGGCAATATCACAGTGGTGCAATCCGAGGGGCTCATCGTCGACAGTGTGCAGTTCAATGACGACTTTCCCTGGCCCTCCACCGCCGATGCGGACTCGACCATTCCGGTTCCCGGCCTCTCATTGAGTCGACTGACTCACGATCAGGATGGCTCGGGTCCGACATCCTGGATTGCCGCAATCCCGAATCCACTGCAGCCCACACCTGAACCAGCTTTCAACACCATTGGATGCATCCAGAACCTTTCCATATCCCCGGAGTTCATCACCAGTTCCACCAAGCCAGTTCTGACGATCGGGTTCTCCAAAAACTTCCCACCGGAAAACGTCGCCATCGAGTATTTTGCCGAAGACCTGGATCGCGATGACAAACCCCTGCGGACTGGAACTGCCACAAAAATATCCGAATCAACCTGGACTTTTGAATTCCCTCAATTTCCCCCATCGACTGTGGTCCGGTATACCGTGCGTGCGGAGATTGCTGAAGCGGGAACCTGGCGGTCTCCAGATCCACAACGGGATCAATTCCCCTGGCATGGATGGTTTGTGGATCCGGAATCGCCAACAAACGCCCCAGCCCAGGTCCACCTGTTCATCTCGTCCGACAATTGGAGGTTGCTCCACAATTATACCAGTCCGGGACGGGTCTCAGGAAATTCTCCAAACCCAAACTGGGACCGGGAAGTCCCAGCCATCTTTGTGGCCGATGGCACCATCTTTGATGTCATGGTCCCGGCACCAGGGCAGCCGATGGGGGAGAAACAATGGGGGGCAAATAAACTTTGAATGCTCATCGCCGGAGAACGATGGAACCGCTCTCACCCGGTCCTGGAGAATCGACTTTCCCGGATACCGCCGATTCCAGGGACGCGATGTGCTCACCCTGCAAAAACAATCCGGCTGGCCACAGAAAATCTCGTTCAAATTATTCCAGCAGGCAGGCGTCCCCGCACCTGATACGACCTGGATGGATCTCAGAATCAATGGATGTCCCTACAACTCCCGTGCTTTCGCCATCGAACGACCCGGAAGCGACCTGGTGGAGCGCTGGTTCGGAGAGGTCGGCGATCTGTTCAAATCTCAGGGTTTCACAGGAGATGAGGGCCCATGGAGCTGGGGCGATGAGCGACTCATCGTCGGAGCCCTCAATGGCTTCACCAAAGCCCAAAGGTATAAATACACCTATGATCGGGTCACACATAAATACAAAAGCTCCCTTGAAAACATCATCCCGGATATGCCGCAAAGAATGATCGAGGATCTTCACGTGGCCCGGGGCAAAGGAAAAGAGGCTCTCCGGCAATTCCTCACCGAAAACTTTGATATCAACCTGACACTCAGATACATCTGCGTGATCAACTACGTCGGCACATTTGACGACATGTTTCAGAATCACTACATCTACCGCAGAGCCGACAATGGCTTGTGGTGCATGTTTCCCTGGGATATGGACAACACCCTCGGAGGGGCATTCGGAGAAGCCGATGCTCACCCATTCCGCGGGGTCGATGAATCCAGATACGGATCTGTTGGAAACCGGTCCGGCTGGTGGAACCGGATTAAAGATTCCTTTTTTATCGCCTTTCCCGATGAGTTCATGCAGATGTTTTTCCATCTCAACAACTCCGTATTGGCTCCTGAAAATCTCCGATCACTGGTTCAGGATGCGGCGGCTGAATACGGAAGCCCGGGCGCGGCGAACTCAACCCTCAATCACATCCAGGCACGGCACAATTACCTCAACCAGTTCCTGGCTCCCCGCCTGGCATCCACACCCCCACAGCTTCATATATCCAGCTCAGACACTCGGATCACTTTGAGTTGGTCGGGAGACGGCGTCCAGTCAGTCCTGGAGTCGGCCACCTCCCCGCGCGGCCCATGGTCCCCTTTGGTTGAAAAGTCTGAGTTTGATGGCTTCCATTTCCAGACATCTGTCCGTCCGGATTCTCAGGCTCGGTTTTTCCGCTTGAAATCCCAATGATCAATCCCCAGCCCCACCCGGGCTTCTGATCACCGGCATGGTCGCCGAATGATCGCTTCAGAGCAGAGAATGCAGTGAATTTTTCATGCATATCCCGGATTCTCAGACTATGCTGGATTGTCACTTGAACCAATGCACGCAATGAAACCAGTCAGGCCACCACAAGACTCAGCAGGGCTTCGGATCCTTCCATTTCCGTTTTCACGACTTCTCAGATTCGCGGCTCTGGTCATGTGCCTGGCGTGTGCCCTGGCTGCAGCCTATTCCCAATCCGCCACGCTTTTGGAGCCAATTGAATTTCGTCCACTGAAACTGACCACAACGGACCAGGTGTCCGGGACAATCAGCCCACTCCCGAATATCAGAATCCATTTGACTGAACGCACAACTCCAAATTACAGAAATCTCCTTCAGGACCTGACCATCGAAACGGATTCGGAGGGCGTGGCCATGGTCCCGGCCTATTTTGAAGGTGCCCCGATACGCTTTGCTCTCAAGGTGGATTCCGACCAGTATTTTCTGCCCGACTTGCGCATGGTGACAAAATGGGAAACGGACGGACTGACCCTGAATCTGATTGAACTCCGGACAATAAAGGGGCACGTGGATATTCCAGGCTCTCCGCATCCTGACGCTTTATGGTCGGATCCTGTCACTGTCACGGTCCTGGACAACTCCTCGTGGGATACCCGCCCAATGACACCCATGCGCACAGCGATTCACTCGGTGCAGGTGCCATCCGATGGGAATTTTGAAATCCGGGTCCCGCACAGCAGAAACCATTTCGCCAACCTGACCATCACAAGCCCGGGACTCTATACAGAATATTTTTTTCTTGGGCACAATCCGGCGCATCCAAAACATGTTCCGCTGGACGACCTTGTGGCCCATCCACTCAGGATAGGGATGGAGCCGGCACCCATCGTGGTGGGACATGTTTCTCAACCTGGTGGCGAACCATTTCCCGATGTTCAGATCAAAGCCACCCCGAAGGACATCCAGTTTTTTGCTGTCCGATCCCTCATCCACATCCCGGAAACGAGGACCGGCCAAAGGGGAGAATTTCGTCTTCCGATCCAATTCCGGGGGGGACCACACACTGACGGCTCATCAGGGTGTCTCGTTTGTCGAGTCGACGACTCTGTCCAGCCTGAACCATCCATACACCTGGAATATCCGGTTCAAATCACCAGGAACCATCTCCGGTCAGGCCATGGATGCTGACGGACATCCTGTGGCAAATGCCATTATCCGTCTAGCCAAGGTCAATGATTCATCCCAATTCAGTCCCTGGTCGGCCAGGACAGACAGCGATGGGCGTTTCCTTTGGGACGCGGCTCCCAGACAATCGATCCAGTTGCTGGCCCAACGGCCTGGAGTCACGGACAACGTTTATGCGGAGGTGGACCTGCGGGAGTCAGATCAGGCCGGGGTGACTCTCCAGTTCGGCCGGCCATTTCATTTTCGATACCAGGTCATCGATTCGCTGACTCTCAACCCGGTTGAGAACCTGTCCATTTTCCTGGGCACCGCCCGCAACCCATATCTCCCGGAGATCCATCAATGGCGGGCCCCACTTGATCTCCAACGCGAAGGAGGAATGTATATTCACCAGTCCAATGAAGTACTCCCCAGCCCCGAGAGACATAAACTCCTCTTCTCAGCTCCAGGATACCTCGCATTCGAATCCGACTTCCTCGAAAAGGACCAGATCCTCGAAGGAACGATCGCGCTCAACCGGGGCCCAGGCCCCCATGGCACCATCCTGGATGCTCAGGGACTCCCGGTGGCCAACTGTACCGTCTTCATGACCGGGCTCGGTTCCTATCAAATCCAGAAATCCGGCACCGTTTCCATTTTCGGATCCCCTCCTCCTCCCGTCACTCAATCCCGTGGGGATGGATCCTTCTCTCTGCCTGCTTCCCTCGCTCAATCCGTGATCGTCGCGATCAACGATCTGGGTTTCGCTTCCGCCCCGTACAACGCCACGTCAGCTCAGGAACCATTCATTCTCAAACTGACCCCACTGGCCAACCTCAAAGGAGTTCTCAAAAAATCGGATGGCTCCCCCTGGCCAGGCATAGAACTCAAACTCGTCCCCTACCCGTCCAATGATCCATTTGCCCCCAAACTCTCAGCAGGTGCCCATTCAGCTGTCACCGACGAAAATGGATCCTTTGAAATCCAGGGACTCCCGCCCATCCGCGCCCGCATTCTTCAGTCATTTTACCTGAATGATATCCCCATGGGCGGCGGATTCTCCCACTGCATCGATCTCGCTCAATTACCAGCTGAACCCCTCATTTTGGGACACTTTGGCACAACCGCCACGGCCCATCTCGACATTCCAAAGACTCTTCTCGACCATTTTGAACACCATTTCATATTCGCCACCATCTCTGAACCCATGCCCGAACCGTCGCCAAAAATCCGCTCCAACCCCAGGTTGCTCAATATCTGGAGAAACAGCTCCCACTACCTGGATCGCATGGCCAACTTAACCTCCCGTGTCGCCGATGCCACCCACAATGGAACTCTCGTTTTCCAGAACCTCCCCAAAGGCGATTACATCCTCAAGGCCAACATCTACAGAAAAGAACCGGGAAATTCCCGCGCTCAACTCGAATCCGTCCTGACCTACCAACAGGAAATCCACCTCACTCAGGACTCCACCCCCATCACTGATCTCGACGTATCAGCCCTCAAAACCCCTGATACCCAACCTCTCCCACCCATTTCCCCCACCCCGGAAACCAGCTCCGGATTCATTTCCACAAGCGAGAACATGCTTGTCGAATCAACGAATCATGATATGATGATTCGTAAATTGAGTATAGACCAGCGAATGAGATCAGGATTGAACAAGAAGGAATCGGTTCAGGGGCGTCGATTGAGGGAGATATTGCGTGAGCGGATTGTCTTTCTCGACGGGGCGATGGGCACGATGATTCAACAGTACAAACTGGGGGAGTCCGATTTTCGTGGCAGTCATTTCAAGAATCCGCCCAAGGATCTGAAGGGGAACAATGAATTGCTGGTATTGACCCGGCCGGAAATCATCGAGCAGATTCACTGGGATTTTCTGGCAGCTGGATCAGATATCATCGAGACAAATACTTTCTCCGCCACAACCATTGCCCAGGCAGACTACGGATTGGAAAGCGCCGTCGACGAACTGAACCTGGAGGCGGCGCGGCTGGCGCGGCGCACAGCCGATCGGTTCATGGCGGAGAATCCCGGACGCGAATGCTTTGTCGCGGGAGCGATCGGGCCGACGAACCGGACATTGAGTTTGTCCCCCAAGACGGAGGATCCGGCCTACCGGGCGATGACATTCCATCAACTGGTTGAGGCCTACTACCAACAGATAGATGGATTGGTCCGGGGTGGGGTCGATCTCCTGCTCCCGGAAACGACTTTTGACACTTTGAATCTCAAGGCGGCGATCTTTGCGATTGAGCAGTTTTTTGCATCGGCTGCGGAGCGGCTTCCGGTGATGTTGTCGATCACCATCACGGACCGGGCCGGGCGGACGCTTTCCGGTCAGACACCTGAAGCCTGTTGGTATTCGATCCAGCACGCCAATCCCCTTTCAGTCGGTGTCAATTGTGCCCTGGGGGCGAATGAAATGAGGCCGCATGTTCAGGCGCTGTCGAAAGTGGCCGGTTGTTATATCAGTTGTTACCCCAATGCGGGCCTTCCCAACCCATTGGCCGCCACAGGCTATGACGAAACTCCCGAGGACACCTCGAGTCAGTTGGAATCCTTCGCGAAAGAGGGCCTGCTCAATATCGTCGGCGGATGCTGCGGCACCACCCCAGCCCACATCAAAGCCGTCGTCGATCGCTTGAAAAATATCCCACCACGCAATCCCGAGGCCATTTCCAGAGACCCCTATCTTTTCTCCACCGCCGGCCTGGAAGCGGTCACATTGACCTATGAAAACGCGCCTTTCCTCATGGTTGGGGAGCGGACCAATGTCACGGGATCCCCGCAATTCAGAAAACTCATCAAGGAGGACCGTTACGAGGACGCCCTGCAGGTGGCTCGACAGCAGGTGGAAAATGGCGCCCAGATCATCGATATCAACTTCGATGAGGGACTGCTGGACTCGGAATACTGCATGCGCCACTTCCTCAATCTGATTGCCTCAGAACCGGCAATCTCCAAGGTGCCAATCATGATCGACAGTTCCAAGTGGTCGGTGATTGAGGCGGGATTGCAGTGCGCGCAGGGGAAATGCATCGTCAACTCCATCAGCCTGAAGGAAGGGGAGGCAAAATTCATCGAACAGGCACATTTATGCCAGCGATATGGAGCTGCTGTGGTAGTCATGGCTTTTGATGAGAATGGCCAGGCTGCAACCCGCGATGAAAAGGTCCGTATCGCTGAGCGGGCCTATAAGCTCCTGACCGATGTGGTTGGCATGAACCCCGCAGACATCATATTCGATCTGAACATCCTGACCGTGGCCACAGGCATGGATGAACATAACAACTACGCCGTCGATTTTATTGAAGCCGTCAGAGAAGTCAAAAAACGCTGCCCAGGCGTCCGCACATCGGGCGGCGTCTCGAATATCTCATTCAGCTTCCGCGGGAAAAATGTGGTTCGGGAGGCCATGCATTCCGCATTTCTTTACCATGCCACACGCGCTGGTCTGGATATGGGCATTGTCAACGCCGGCATGCTCGAGGTCTATGAGGAGATCCCCCAGGGACCTGCTGAAGAAAGTTGAGGACGTCCTCCTGAACCGCTCCCCCGGAGGCCACCGAAAACCTCATCGAATTCGCCGAAACCCTCGACCATTCCAAAAAGAAGGAAGCCGATCATTCCAAATTGGAATGGCGCAATCAACCAGTGGCCAAAAGGCTGGAGTATTCATTGATCAAAGGCATCACCGATTACGTGATTGAGGATACCGAGGAAGCCCGGCTGCAGCACGAACGCCCCTTGCATGTCATTGAAGGACCGCTCATGGATGGCATGAAAGTGGTGGGCACACTTTTTGGCGAAGGGAAAATGTTCCTGCCCCAGGTTGTGAAAAGTGCCAGGGTGATGAAAAAGGCTGTTGGCCACCTCATCCCATTCATGGAGGCCGAATCCAAAGAGGGGGACAAAAAAAATGCGGGGACCTTTCTCATTGCCACAGTGAAAGGCGACGTGCATGACATCGGAAAAAATATCGTGGGTGTGGTTCTGGGTTGCAATGATTACAATGTGGTCGACCTGGGCGTCATGGTCGATTGCAAAACCATCCTGGATAAGGCAGCTGAAATCGGAGCTGACATCATCGGACTCAGTGGCCTGATCACTCCGAGCCTGGATGAGATGATTTTCAACGCCACGGAAATGCAGAGGCGGGGCTTGAAAGTACCCTTGCTCATCGGTGGAGCCACCACCAGCCGGGCCCATACGGCCATTAAAATTGCCCAGCATTACGACGGCCCCGTGGTGCATGTCACCGATGCCTCGAACGCCTCGCGCACCTTGCTGTTCAACATCCGCAGCGGCGACTGGGATGCCCGCCTGCTGGCCGAACTGAATGTGCCACGCAGCATCCTGCCCGAGGTGCGCGACAGTTCCGAAATCTATGGCGCCACCGATCCCGACCTGTTCGGCGCGGCCATTCCTGTCGCCCCTTCTGTCGGCGATCAGCAGGGTGCGCT
>JAJOIW010000216.1 GCA_021209225.1 Verrucomicrobiota bacterium | reverse complement strand
CGTGTATGGATTTTTCTCTGGTTCTCCTGTCGGAAGGCATTGAAACCATTCCTGTATCGTCCATTTCGGGGGATCATTGGGGATTATGGGTTGAAATTCACGACCGGCCACGCACCGGGCAGATCCTGGCGGAATGGATGCATGACCACTCCCAGAATATCTGGAATCCGGAGAATGAAGTCCAACCACAGGAGATGCCCCCTTTCCAGTTTACCAATGGTTGGATTCTGGGATGGCTGGCATTTCTGGTGGTCGTTTTTGTGGCTGGGCCCTCTGACAATTCGCCAATGAAAATCGCCGGCATCCTGAATCAGCGCACGTGGGACCACCGCGAATGGCACCGGCTTCTGACATCGATCTGCCTGCATAAAGATGCCGGGCACCTTGTGCTCAACCTGATCTCCGGATGGGGATTCACCTCCCTGGCGTCCTGGCGATACGGAGCAGGGATCACACTGCTCGGCTCACTTATCGGTGGCATTCTCGCCAATGCCCTCTTCACATGGACTCAGGTCCAGGTCGGCCCGCACTGGGCTTCCCTTGGGGCATCCGGCATGGTGTTTGCCGGTTTGGGGATGTGCATCGACTTCACATCCCCCACCCTTTCAGCACTCAGAACCCAAGCTTCCCAGTCCTCCACTGTGGCCCCATTCATGCGGTTCCGGTCCCTCATCGCCTCCATCTGCCTGATCGCCTTATTCGGCCTTAGTCCGGACTCCAACTGGATGGCTCACTGCGCTGGGTTTGCTTTCGGTGGATGGATCGGCTGGGCATTGCAATCCGGGGTATGGATCCGGAAACAATTGAAAAAACCCATCGCCGAGGCGTTGGCTACTCTGACATTTCTCACTCTCCTCACCATGAGCTGGCAGTTCGCCAGGGGGTGATGAGCACCGGATCCATTCTGAAATCCCATCCATTGAAATGCATCCACCCAAACATCCGCACCACCAATCCCCATTCTATATAAATTAGCTTTTATTTGATCAACATTCAGAGTAAACGTCCTCGCGACTGAAGAGAACCATGGACTCTCAGTATGAGTATTTTAATTATATTATATGAGCACCATTCATTTTATAGGAGGCGAAAAAGGCGGGGTTGGAAAATCTGTGTTATCCCGACTTTTATCACAGTATTATCTTGACAACTCACTGGTTTTCCAGGGGTTTGACGCTGACCAGTCCCACTCGACCTTGAGCCGTTATTACAAGGACTATACCAAGCCGGTTAATCTGGATCATTTTGAAAGTATGGATGAGATGATGGAATTGGCTGCTGAGAATGAGGGGGGTGTGTTGATTGACCTTCCAGCTCAAAGCCAACGGTTTCTTGACAACTGGATTGATGAGAATGGATTCGTGGAGATGTGCGACGAAATGGGTATTCAACTGGCCTATTGGTATGCAGTGGATGACGGGCCGGATTCCGCCAGCTTATTATCCGGATTTCTCGATAAATACAGGGCGAAGATGAATATAATAATCGCTAAGAATCTGGGGCGCGGCAGCGATTTCTCACATATAGAAACCATGCTGGATCAATATAAAAACCCATGCGGTGAAAAATGTATCCATCAGTTTTATATTCCAGCTCTTCATGCGCCCACGATGCACAAGATTGAGATGTTTGGATTGAGTTTCTGGGCGGCGGCGAATCTGAAGGACAACCGTGAGGTGCCGCATTTAAACCTGATGGAGAGACAGCGCACCAAAGTGTGGCTCAATAAAACATACCAGTCCATCAGTAATATCCTGAATGACTTCGCCTCTTAGGATTTTCCACCTCGATTCAATGTCAGAAGTATCCTAAGGCAGGATTGCCTTAGCCACCTTTTTCTTCAGCAACCAATGGTAGCAGCGACATTACTGGAGGCATGCGCAACCCTGGGCTACAGGAAAGAAAAAACTCCCACGGTGAGAGCGTGGGAGTTTGATGATTGGAGGAAATCAGGCCTCTCTGGGTCGTGGCGACTTATTGATAGGCGGGATCCTCAGAATTGCCGCGGGACATGAGGTAGGTCATGAGGTCGCGGACTTCGCTGGCGTTGAGACCATTCAATAATCCTGGGGGCATTTGGGAAATTGGGGTTTCCGAAATCGATTGGACGCGGGACTGAGGGATTCTGACTGGAGCAGCCGTGTAATCGGCTGTGTAGACTTCGACGATGGACTCATTTGTGGAGGGATCCTTTTTCGTCAGTGCGCGACCGGTGATGGATTTTCCCGCGGTGTCCGTGACAGTCACAGAGCCATATTGGTCGGAGATGACTTTGCTGGGTTCGACAATGGCTTCCAGCAGGTCATTCATGGAGAATTTGTTGCGGACCGATGACAGGTCGGGACCGATGGCTCCACCTTCTCCGGAAAAAAGGTGACAGACGGCACAAGCAGCCGAATGATAAAGATTTCTGCCATTCTGGAAACTGGCTTTACCAGATAGCGAATCCATGGCACTGGCAGCGGCTGCAACCGACCAATTCCGGCCCGGCCCCTTGGGAGGAGTGACCTCAAAATCGAGGGTTCGGTTGAGGTTTTCGCCAGTGAGGGCAGCAAGGGACTGGCGTTCTGCCGGCGAGCAATTTTCAAGTGCCTCTTTGCGGATGTTTTCCAAAAACCCTGAAAAGCTGGCCCCGCCTGGATGTTTGGCGGCATCATTGATGAAGCCGAAAAATTGCTTTCTCTGGTCCAAAGTCCATCCGAATCGGACATTACGCAACATGAGAGCAAACTGGATGCGGCTGGTCGGAGGCATATTGTTCAGCATCTGCGAGATGGTGCCACCATATCCGGCATTGCGCGCAATCAGTTGCCCCCACCCGGGAATTTCCTCCGGTTGACCATCCAGCATGAAGCCGAGTGCTTTTTCCAAAACCAATGGATTATCGAGGTAGACTCCCAAGCGGGTCCATTCGGTCTGAAGTGGCCGGCTCTGTTTGAGGTCAATGGCATTGAGTTGGGTTGTGATCCGGGATGCGTGTGTGGCATCGGGTTTGCCATGGCGGATGCTCACCAGGGCATAGGCACGCATCAAAGCGAGCTGGTCGGATTCATTGAGCCTGGCTGCATTGATGCGGATCAGAGAATTTAGGGCGCGATCGCGGTCGCTGGACTCACCCACCCGGGCCCAGGCGATGATCGCGGTGATGCGTGCCCGTGGACTGGGTTCAGAAAAGGCACGATCATTCCACAATTGAGCTGGTTGGGATTCCAGAGCCAGGCGGGCGGCATAGCGCAGAAACCGGTCTTCTGAAGAAAGGAATGGCCAGGCTTGAGCTATGGCATTGGGATCTTCTTTTCCGTGAAAGGATTCGAGCTGGTGGCGCATCCGGCGGGCGCGGGCGGATGCCGGGTCTCCGTCGCCCGTGGCGGGCTGGGTGGATTCGGTTCCAACATAAGTGACGCGATAGAGTGCGGACTGGGTTCCGCGTCCACCGATGGAGATATACATGGCCCCGTCGGCACCGACAATGGCGTCAGTCACCGGGAAGGGGCTGCCGGAAATGAATTCCTCTTTGATTCCGGTGTACCCGGCTCCGTCGGGTTGGAGGTGAATGGCGTAAATGGTTCCGAATGTCCAGTCGAGGGCGTAGAGGGCGTCCTGATATTTTGCCGGGAATCGGGCACCGGTTCCCATAGTCACGCCGGTCGGGGAGCCCGGACCAATATCGACAACTGGAGGCAGGGAGTCCTCATAGTAAACGGGCCACTTGCCTGTGCCGGACCGCCAGCCGAATTCACTGCCTGAGGTGACGTGGCAGATGCGTGTCGGGCGGTACCAGGGCATACCCATATCCCATTCCATATCGGCGTCGTAGGTGAACATTTCTCCATGGCGGTTGATGGCGATGTCATATTGATTCCGGTAGCCCACACTCACTACTTCCCAGTCCTGGCCATCCGGGGACATTCTGGCAATCCATCCGCCCGGAGCCAGGACTCCCTGGGCATGGCCACGGGCATCCCACTGCCGGGGTAATAATAGATCCTCATTCCACTTCATGGGCATGCGGCCTTTTTTGACAAAGTCGGGCAGATTGGTGTGGTTCCCGCCGACGACATAAAGTCCTGAACCATCTTCGGTGAGAATCACGGCGTGGTTTCCATGTTCTCCTCCACCATTGGCACTGGGAAGACTCTCGGATGTGTCCAGAATCCCGTCGTTATTGCTGTCATAAGCCCGGAACAATCCTTTGCCGCTGAGGTTGACATACAGGCTGTTGAAGGCCCAGACCATTCCCTGGGCTCCGGATAAATCCAGTTTCTGACGGATCACATCCTGAACCGATCCGTCCCGCACAATGATCTGGTAGATGCCCTGATTGCCCTGATCAGACGCGAACAACGACCCATCCGGCCCCGTGGTCAGGCTCACCCAGGATCCCTGAGCATTGCGTGGCACATCATAAATGCGCTCCACATGAAATCCCGGGGCAACGATCAGGTTTTCCGGATCGATTCCAGTGCCTGGTCTGGTTGGTCTGGAACCATTGCCCAAATCTCCCCAGGGAGCGGCCCCCAATTCCCCGCCGGAGACGGACTTTGACCAGGTGGATTCATAAAATCCACTGATCATCCAGCCGCCTTCCGGCTGGTGTGACCATCTCCAGTCCGGATTGGATTCTATGTTTGTGGTGGCCCCCCCCTGATACCCAAGCCGCATCCGCAGGATCAATCCAGCTGTGGTCCCTCCGTCGTTTTTTGCCTGCACGGAAATCACATTGTCCCCAGTCCCGACAAACTTCCTGATGTCCATCCGGACCGGACTTTGCCATTCGTCGCTTTCCACCACCTTTTCACCATTGATCCAGACGGTCATGGCATTGTCACATGTGCCGAAAAGCGAGGCACTTTCGAGGCCTTCCCCAACGCGGAAAACCTCGCGGAAGTAGACCACCTCATCAGGTTTGGCACTATTTTTATCGCTACTCCAGATCCAATGCGGGGCAGCCTCTATCAGACCAGCCCCCAATAATTGAATCCCGTAAATCAGCCACATGGCTCTTCTTGTCATCTTCATAGGGTGAAGTCAGTTTAGCCGATTTCATCCCCATACTAAAGCGCGAACAGGAAAATTTCCGCTAAATCCCTTCACATCATTGAATTAAGAAAACCTCATTGTGTCCGACTGAAATGTAGAATTTATGCCCACATCTCGAACATGAGAGGGGCAGATTGGAAAAAAGATCGATTTTGAGCACTTTGGATAAAATTCGGGAACCAATACGTGCCTGCCCCGCTGGATGGAAACTTCTGCGGGCGATGGTCTGCGTGTATTTTTTCCTGGGATGTGGGTTAATTCGATCAGCCGATCACTCTGCATTGCTGGAGACTGAGCCGATTCATATTGTCGAACCAATCGATACAACAATTGGAGAAATCGGCACATGGCATTGGAATGACCAAGCCGACGCCCAACTATTGTATCGGATTACTGGCATTGTGAGTTATCGGCACAGCAATTATGACTTCCTGTTTTTGAATGACGGTCCACATGGCATTTTTGTGAATCAATCATTGATGACAGAGATTCATGTGTCTGATCAGCTTGAGATGGTTGGCTATTTGTCTCCGGGCCTCCTTAAACCCATTTTCAATCCCGTGGAAATCAAGGTGACTGGCTGCGGCACATTGCCTGATCCCATTCCATGGAGTGTGAAATCCAGAGATCACAGGGAAATGGATTGTTCGATTGTGAGTATGGATCTGATGGTGCGCCTGATCACATCGAAATCCAATGAGACGCTTTTGTGGTGTTCTGAGCCGGGCTCCAGCACCACGATAGTGGTGAATGTGAAATTTGGTCAACCATGGGAATCGGTTGGATTGCTGAGTGGGGCAAAAATCCGCGCTTCCGGGGTCAATGGGTTGATAGTGGAGAATGAGAACGCCAGGTTTTTACCTCAACTGTTATTGCATTCTGAAAATCAGATCGAGGTTCTGGCCATGAGCCAGACGGCAACACATCCGGTCACTGAAACGCATTTGCTAAGCTTGGCGGCCAACAATTCACCAGACGGAAGGTACCGATTTCACGGGTGGGTCAGCCATAAGGATAAAAAGGAAATTGTCGTCGAACACACCCAGGAAATCATCCATTTAAAGTGCTTTGAAACATTCGACATCCCCACAGGCTCGCGCGTCGATGTCGTGTGCATGAAATCCGGAAATCAATACCATCTGGAATATTTGAGCATAGGCAATACCGACCGGTTGAGTCCACCCAAGGTGGAACAACTCGCCTCGGTGGTCCGCAGAGGCCGTGAATATTATCGCTACACCTTCGGGGGTATGGTTGAAAAAGTTCACCACAGTCAAGATCGTTCAAAAACCTGGCTCCTGATCGATGAAAATGGAGCCAAAGCATACATCGAAGTAGACAATATCCATGGCCAATCCAACAATCTCCATGTCGAATCCATCAAAAGGGTCATGCTC
Organism: Verrucomicrobiota bacterium; assembly: GCA_021209225.1. Taxonomy (GTDB): domain Bacteria; phylum Verrucomicrobiota; class Verrucomicrobiia; order Limisphaerales; family JAJOIW01; genus JAJOIW01. Next base: position 3,985 of record JAJOIW010000216.1, on the reverse strand, counting down.
ACCGGAATTCAACTGCCACAAGTTTGCCTGCCCGGGAATCTCCGCAAATATGAATATCCTTTGTATACCATCAGCTCACTGAATGAATTCATTATTCTGGAGAGAAAAGGCCCCATATCCATCTACATCACCATTATCGCCATCGGATCCATCATCGGGATTGTCGGCATGAGCTATTTATGGGTCAAATCCTTGAAAAGCCAGGTCGCATCACAAACGGCCAGACTCAGGCAAAGTCTGGCAAAAGAGGAGGAATTGCGGAACGCGGCCGAATCAGCCAACCGGGCAAAAAGCAGTTTTCTGGCGAATATGTCCCATGAAATCCGCACTCCATTGAATGGGGTTGTTGGGATGACTGAGCTGCTGCTGGAATCCAGTTTGAATGAGGAACAGGGCTATTTTGCGACAACCATTCAGGATTGTTCGCGAAACCTGCTGGTGGTGATCAATGACATTCTGGACTTTTCCAAGATTGAGGCGGGTAAGCTCCAGTTGGATCAGAGGGAATTTGATCCTCAACGAACCATGGATGAGGTCGTTCGCATCATCCAGCTCGACGCCGATAAGAAAAATCTCAAAATCATCGTCACCATGGATCGAAAAGTCCCAATCAGAATCGTCGGAGACGATTCCCGTTTGCGCCAGATCCTGCTCAATCTCGCCTCAAACGCGGTCAAGTTCACCCGCGAGGGCCACGTCCGGATCAGTTGCCAGCCAACCAGACAATGGCTCAACCGCGTTGAGCTGACATGGATCGTTGAAGATACCGGCATCGGCATGAATGCCGAGGCCAGAGGCAGATTATTCGAGGCGTTTTCTCAGGCGGATTCATCGACGACCCGGGAGTTCGGAGGGACTGGACTCGGCCTGGCCATCACCCGGAAACTGGTGGAAATGATGCAGGGCAGTATCTCAGTCCAAAGTCAGGAAGGTCGGGGCTCAACATTTGAAGCAAAAACCATTTTTGGCCTGGGGAATCCGCTGACTCAGGATCCGGAGAATAGTGTCACTGTGATATTATTTGATGGTTATTATCCGGCGACTGGCCATTTTATACCTGGATTTGAGAGGTCGGGATTGATGGTTCAATCTTTGCGCACGGATTCCGATTTGAGCCAGGTATCCTGTTCCGACCGGACCTGGGTCACTCTTTGGACTGAGATGGAGGACATGGAGGCGCCGGGTCAGTTGGTGAATTTAATCCGGCAGGTGAGGCGCCAGCGACCTGAATGGATTATCGCAGGTATCTCCCAACAGAACAGAGCATCCAATCCAGTTCATTTATTGGTGGATTACACGATTCCCGATCCAATTCATATTTCCGATCTGGCCCAGATGATGAAAGATCCGCCCCGTAAAAAGTGCCAGGATGAAATTTCCTTCATCTGCAACATGGAGAATGCATTGAAGGTTCTGGTGGTTGAAGACAACCTGGTGAATGCCAACCTGACGCTGAGGTACCTCGAAAAAATGGGGCTCGAAGCGACCTTGGTGACGAACGGCAGGTCGGCGATCCAGATCTGCGGGGAGCAGCGGTTTGATGTCATTCTCATGGATTGCCAGATGCCTGAGATGGATGGGTATGAAGCGACGCAGAGGATTCGATGTCTGGCATCCGACTCCAGTCATTCGTATATCATTGCCGTGACCGCTCACGCCATGACTGGAGATCGGGAAAAATGTCTGATGTCGGGCATGGACGATTATGTCACCAAGCCCATGCGCATTCCCGATCTGCGCGAAGCATTGATCCGGGCGATTGCCTGCAAATCATCCGACTTATTGAAAAGCTGACAAAAAGACTTCTCAATCCCGCCATCTCATCAGATAGTGGGTGTGCTTATGGCGAATAAGAAGTCTGCATATGCTCAATCCGGTGTGGATATTGCGTTAGGGAATCAGGTCAAGGAAACGCTCCCGGACTTGCTGGCGTCGACGCGGCGCAAGGAGGTTTTAGGTGAGGTGGGAGGATTTGGCGGGCTGTTTGCCCTGGATGTGTCGCGTTACAAACAGCCGGTCCTGGTCTCCAGCGTGGATGGCGTGGGGACAAAACTCAAGGTGGCCTTTGACATGAAAAAGCACGCCACGATTGGGCAGGACCTGGTGAACCATTGCGTGAATGACATAGCGATACTGGGGGCTGAACCTTTGTTCTTCCTGGACTATCTGGGCACGGGGAAGCTGAGCGCCAGGATGTTTGAGGACATCATAACTGGTTTTGCCACCGCGTGCCGTGAGAACAATTGCTCTTTATTGGGTGGTGAAACTGCCCAGATGCCCGGCTTCTACCAGCCCGGCGAATACGATGTCAGCGGCACCATTATCGGAGTGGTCGAAAAGAAAAAAATCCTGGATGGGAGTCGCGTTCAGGAAGGGGATTTGGTGATTGGCCTGGCCTCGAATGGACTCCATACCAATGGATATTCCCTGGCCCGCAAGGTGATCTTTGACACGATGGGGTGCACTGTCCGCAGCCGCCTGCCGGAACTGGGGAAAACGTCCGTCGGCGACGAGCTTCTCCGCATTCATCGCAGTTATGGACTGCTCGTGCAGGCCCTGACCAGAAAGTTCAATGCCTCCCCGGCAAAGCCCGGAATCCGCGCGATGGCCCACATCACAGGCGGGGGATTTATCGACAATATCCCGCGGAACCTGCCTGAAAACCTTGATGTTCATATTCAATGCGGATCATGGGAATCCCAACCCATTTTCCAGATCATCGAAAAACATGGGAAGATTGACCGCGAGGAAATGTACCACGTGTTCAATATGGGGATTGGATTAACACTGATTGTCGACCCCAATTTGGCGGCATCCATCCTGAGCTTCTGCAAGCGGCGTCAGATCCAGGCATCAACCATCGGGCATGTCACTACGGGATCCCGATCGGTCGTCATGCATTACGCCTGAGCAATTTTTTGAACATCCAATCCGCGCGTGATTTTCAGGCGGGAATGGCTGGGAGTCAATCACTGATCCCATGGCGGTCATGAAAACGAAATGGATAAAGTATCTTGGGTTCACAGCCTGGATTTGTGGGGCGGTTGTTGTCGTGTCATCTTCTGGAGGCGACTATGCGACCCGGGTGGATATTCCCTATTACGATAAAACCGGGAGTGAGGCGGATGCCTACATTCACGAGCGATGCGTTCTGGACATTTATCACCCTGTGGACGTTCCGGGTTACCCAACTGTGGTCTGGTTTCACGGGGGCGGGTTGACCAGTGGACAAAAATCCATCCCCACCGCATTGAAAAACAAGGGAATAGGGATTGTCGCGGTAAACTATCGACTTCATCCCCGGGTGACCGCCCCAAAGTATATTGAGGATGCCGCAGCGGCAGTCAGCTGGGTATTTTCTCATGTGGCCGATTTCGGTGGGGACACTTCGATGATATTTGTCTCGGGTCACTCCGCCGGAGGTTACCTGGCCAGCATGATTGGGTTGGATAAAAAGTGGTTGAATGCCCACCAGGTTGATGCCAATAACATTGCTGGTTTGATTCCGTTCAGTGGACACACCATCACCCACTTCACCGTTCGGAAGGAACGTGGCTATTCAGAGCTCCAGCCAGTTGTCGACGAGTTGGCTCCGCTCTTTCATGTTCGGGCTGATGCCCCACCATTGCTCCTGATCACGGGGGACCGGGAACTGGAAATGCTCGGCCGCTACGAGGAAAATGCCTACCTCATGCGCATGATGAAAGTCGCAGGCCATCCATCGACTCAACTATTTGAGCTGGACGGCTACGGCCACGGTATGTCTGAACCCGCTTTCCCACTCCTGCTCAATGAAATCCACAGAATTCAAAAAAAAACGCACCACTTCCCCAAAGGCTCACAACTAGTGGAGAGGGTCCCATTCATGTGCCATCTTTGCCCCGCACAGGGCTGAAATTGCCTCTTCAGCCACACTGGATTTTCAGGATGGCCGACATTCTCCCATGGTGGAATTTTGGAAGCTGAGTCCTCAAGGAGCTGACTG
>JAJOIW010000039.1 GCA_021209225.1 Verrucomicrobiota bacterium | reverse complement strand
GGAAAGAGCACTCAGGTGCCTCAGATTCTTCTGGATGGTGGATTAGCTGGTGCTGATCGTGAAATTGTCGTTCTCCAGCCTCGTCGTCTGGCAGCTCGCATGTTGGCACAGCGTGTCGCTTCAGAGAGAAAAGTGCCACTCGGCGAAGAAGTGGGCTACCAGATCCGTTTCGAAAATAGAACGAGCCAATCCACAAGAATCCGTTATGTCACCGAGGCGATACTCCTTCGACAGATGGTCAATGATCCGAAACTGAGTAAAATCGCAATCATAATTTTTGATGAATTTCACGAAAGGCATTTGTACGGGGATATTACACTCTCCCGTGCAGTTCAGATTCAGCGTCACCTTCGACCAGATCTCAAATTGGCGGTCATGTCGGCGACATTGGATGCTGGACCATTAATGGATTTTCTGGCACCTGCGACACGCATTGAAAGTCGCGGACGCACATTTCCTGTTTCAATCGAATACTGGAAAAAAAGTGTGGGCCCGCAATCCACCCCGGTCTGGGAAGCCGCGGCTGAGGCCTTTTCCGATTGGTTTCTATCCGGAGGGGCTGGAGACGTCCTCATTTTTATGCCGGGCAATTTTGAGATAGGAAAAACCATCCAGGCTTTGCAGTCATGCCGGGAGGCGAAAGACTATCTTGTTCTGCCCTTGCACGGAGAGCTGCCACCTGAACAACAGGACAATGCGGTGGCTAATCAGAATCACCCGAAAATCGTCGTCTCGACAAATGTGGCTGAGACCTCACTGACGATCGACGGCATTAAATTGGTCATCGATAGTGGCCTGGCGCGGATTGCTCATTACGACTCCAATCGAGGGATCAATACCTTGCACATTCACCGCATCAGTCAGGCATCCGCTGACCAGAGGACTGGCAGGGCCGGGCGAACCAGTGCGGGACATTGTATTCGCTTATGGAGCGAAAAAGATCATAGCCATCGGCCGGTTCAAGAGAAACCAGAAGTTCATCGCTTGGAACTGTCTGAAACAATTCTCACACTGAAGTGTTCGGGAGTGGACAATTTAGAGGACTTTCCATGGTTTGACATGCCGGATAAGAATTCATTACACCAGGCTGTCACGCTGCTTTACGATCTGGGGGCCATTGATAAGCGTGGGGCAGTGACCGAAACGGGTCGGAAAATGCAGGCCTTTCCGACCCACCCGCGCTATGCGAGGTTGCTGCTTGCAGCGCATGATTTTGGATGCGTTCACCAGGCAGGCCCTGATTGCAGCTCTGACTCAGGGGCGGGAAATTCTGATTAACACAAACGATAAAAATATTCTCAGTAACAGGGAAGATATTCTGGGCACCAATCAATGTTCTGACTTCCTTATTATGATGCGTGCCTGGAAATATGCCTCTTCCAAAAACTTTAATACGGATGCCTGTCGTCGATTGGGTATACATGCAGCGACATCACGGCAGGTTCAGCCCCTCTTTCAGCAATTTTTGTCCATTGCAGAAAACCAGGGTCTGGATACCTCACCGAAACCACTGGTCGATGAAAACCTCCAGAGATGTTTGTTGATTGCGTTCAGCGATAGAGTAGCCAGGCGTTTGGACAAAGGGACACTTCGATGTGAACTGGTTCATGGTCGACGGGGAGACCTCGCACGTCAAAGTGTGGTGGACCATGCGTCTATATTGGTCATTGCAGAAATTCAGGAGATCGAAGGTCGGGATAAACAAGTTCAAACCATCCTGACATCGGCAACAGCCATCGAGGAGGACTGGCTCATCCAGCATTTCCCTAATGACTATTCTGAAAAGCAGGATGTGAGGCTCGATGCGGAAACAAAAAGAGTCGTTGCCCGCAAGGCCATTTTTTTCCGGGATCTGATGATTCGAACCGGCTCTCCAACTGAACCAACTGCTGAAGCAGCTGCAGAAATTCTTGCCAGGGAAGCCCTCAAAGGGACCAACGTGTTCAAAAAATGGGATGCGAATGTTGAAGCATGGATACGCCGCGTCAACAGCCTGAGCCAGAATTGCCCGGAACTCGAAATACCCACGATCGATGATCTGGCCCGCGAAGCCATCATCACCCAAGCCTGCCTCGGAGCATTCTCAATGAAAGAAATCCGCGAACGCGAAATACTTCCACATGTGAAACAATGGCTGAATGGGACACAGACACACCTGGTGGAAAAATTTGCCCCGGAGAAAATTGTATTGAGCAATGGCAAAAAGGTCCGTGTCGAGTACCGGGATGCGGGTGACCCGATGATTTCAGCCCGCATCCAGGATCTGCTCGGGGTGACACAAATTCCCAGTATATATATGGATCGCCAAAAGCTCCAGATTCAGATTCTGGCTCCAAATTTCCGGCCGGTTCAAATTACGTGCGATATTCTGGGATTCTGGAAGGAGCAATACCCTGCAAGAAAAAAGGAACTGCAGCGCCAGTATCCCAAACATGCCTGGCCTGACAACCCGCTCGCCGCACCCATACCCCGACAAAAATAGCAATCCAGGACTTCACCGGATGGCCCGGACACACTGGAAACCCAGTGGACATTCGCGATCCGTTGTGCCAATCTCCATCATGATTCACACATTCAAGACATGCATTCATCGCCCATATATCCACACCCATTGGTCATTGGTGATCATCGCCTGTATATGCGTCGCATTTTCATTTCATGATATTCGAGCAGTGGAAGAAGCCCGTCAGGTGAGTTCTGAGGGAATTCGGCATTCAGTCCTGGTTTGTGGAAATGTGACGGCATTATTTGCGGAGAACGGCCAGGTGATCTGGTCCTATGATGAAGGATCACGCGATGGCTACGTGCTCAGGAATGGCAATATTCTCTTTTCAAATGGCCGGATTGCCAGGGAAGTTGACCGGCAAAACCGACTGATCTGGTCCTATTCACTGGACCCGATGAATCTGGAATTAGGTACAGCTGTGCGTCTGGCTGACGGGAAAACGATGGTTGTCGAGCGTGGCAATCATCCCCGATTGGTTGAAGTCACTCATGATGGAGCAATTCATGCTGTCATTCCTCTCAGGCCCGATACTGACAATGCCCACATGCAGACGAGGATGGCACGCAAGCTTTCCAATGGGAATTATCTGGTGCCCCATCTGCTAGGGTTCGCTATCAAAGAATACCAGAGTGATGGAACAGTCGTGCAGACTCTGAAAACCGACCTGGATGAACTGGGGGGCAGACCAGCGGAGAATTGGCCATTCACCGCCATCCGATTGAAGAATGGAAATACACTGGCCAACCTCACCCACGGGAATAAAACAGTCGAGTTCAATGCCCAGGGTGAAGTAGTCTGGAAAGTGGATAATTCGGATGTGGATGGAAGGTTCAGCGACCCCTGTGGCGGACAAAGGCTCCCGAATGGCAATACCGTGATCGCCAGTTATGCCCAACGTAACGCTTCCAAACCCCGAATCTTCGAAATCACACCCGACAAAAAGGTGGTGTGGGAATTCTTTCACCCATCCGCCCACGCCCATGGACTTCATATCATCTCAACAAATGGAGAGGATATTGAAGACAATACACTGAAGTGATTCAGGCTTTGACTGGGAATACAATCGAGGTCACCAAATCAGACTCAGGTGTGGTTTCCGGGTTATTTTCATATATTTCGAATGGATGGAACTGACGACCTGACTGGAAGATCTTTGCCTGCTTGTGCATCATTCCTGACGCCCATGCATTGCCCAGCTGACTATAGGATCCATGGTGGCGCACCACATAGGTTTTCATCAATGGAATTTTCCCACTCACCAGGCCACCGGGCGGATTATCGACTGGCTTATCCACCAGAAATCCTATGGTATACTCAGTCATTCCTTTCACGACATCCCATTTATGATAGATGCTGAGGCCGCTTTTGAGAATGATTCCCAGATTCTGACTTAATGTCTGCACTCTTTGGAAATCTTTCTGCATATTTTCCGCAATCCCGTCAATGGAGCACTGATTACTGACTCCGATATATGGACTTTCCTGAAAATCTTTAAAGCCCGGGAATTCAAGTCTGAAATTGAGTTCACCCATTTCAGCGACGACTTTGAGCATATTGAGTCCCCGTTGATAATCCATACCGATGAGGGCAGTCATCATATTTTTCATCCAGAAGAGAAAGAGAGGAAGGGAGCTGTCCAGAGTCCAGGTCACTTTCACTCCCTGCGCCACGTTTTGAAAGGTCATGGATACTGCAGCGCGACTTTTCCATGGTTTGAGAAACAGCAAATTGCTATCGAATCTTTCGTTGGGAACTTCGGCGATCACTTTATTTTCGCCGGCTCCGGATATTCTGCCTTCCCAGGAATAAGATTTGCCGTCATCCGAGTATGTGACCAGGCAATCCGGATCGGCAATCAGCCAGGGAGACCAGGATCTGGATAACCGAACATCCCGGGCAAGATTGTAAATTCTGTTGAGGTCGGCATGGATAATAACGGACTTCTCGACTCGATATTTTGACATAGGACTCTTGGAAATGGGGATTGATATGATAGACGTTATCCACATCCAATAATTGACCCATGGATAAACCTTCACGAGGTATAGTCAAAATCCCAATACCAAGCCAGAAAAGAATTTGTGACAAAGCCGAGAAGAAGGACCAGACTGATCACCTGCCAGCGAATCGCCACCAGGCATCCTCATCAGGACAAGCAATAGAGTGCATAATCAGCGATTGATCCGATGGGTATGAAAAGCGAGTCTTTGTTCCGGAGTCATGGCTGGAAAATCCGGAAGCCCATTTGCCAAAACCGGCCATTGGATCGCAGCAGATGCATGAGGTTTCGAAGAGGTGGACTTTTCCTGCGTCGCGGAAGGATGTGCGGTGGGTTTCCCGGATGGCACGACAATCGATGAGCGCGACCGTGCCTGAGAATCATAACTCATGGCCTGATTGGTGAGCACGAGATCATCCTTTAACGCCCTTTGAGGTGGGATTTTTCTGGACTGCAGAACACCATGGTATGCATGGACAGCCTCTTCGGGAGAGATCTGATCATCCGCTATGAGGCGCAGGAACTCAATAAAGGCCAGTTGATGTTCGGCATTGTTTATTTTCCGACCGTATAAAGCGACGCGGGCACCGTATTTCCGCGCGTCAGCCAGCATTTTAAAGGCATCGTAGGTTGTCCCAGCGCTTCCACCCAGAATTCCCACTATGAGGTTGGGGTCGTATTGGCAAAGCTCCTCCATGGCCCGTGGCCCGTGGTAAACGATTTTTAAAAACTGGGGGCGGCCCGCTTCGGTGACACCCGCCAGGGATCTGAGAATCTGGTCATTGATGAACTCACCCATTTTCTCTGGAAGAATTCCACTGGCCACATTCGGATCAAAAACCTCCAAAAAATATCTGAACTTTTTGCGTTCCGCCTCTTCCCGGAAGCATTTGAAGGCTTGGAGGGTTTTCCAATCCTGATCGAGCTGGTTGACAAACGTCACGGAATAGAGTCCGAGGTTGGCACCGGGAAAATCGAGGGGTTCAGAACGGTCACAGTTGATTGAACCGCATTGAATATGGTCAATGGAAGCGGAACGGAATGGTCTGGCAGGTTCGCCTGTATACCGTCCATGGCGAACAGCCCACACATCTGTGGCGTCATTCGCGCGGGCTGCGGGAGTGATCGGTGAATCACGAAATATTCCTTCCTTGATCGCGAGTTGCTCATTGACCGAGGCAGACATCAGCATGATGTCGATGACCCGTTGGTCCACAATCTCGCGGATAATATCCAGATACTCCGGCAGGTTGCGGTATCCGAATTCGGCTCTGGTCCAGATTTCCGGGGAGAAGCCGGCTGGGTGTTCACCGTGTTTGGATAGATACGACCGACGTCCGGTGGCGGCAACCCCAAAGGCCATATCCGCATCTTTCGCATCCGCAAGAATGAATCTGGCAGACCTTGGATCCAGCCGCAATTGTTGCAATTTACTATCCAATGTCTTCATCATCACCTGGTTTCCGATTTCCGGATCATTCAGAAAAATCCCATCACCTCGCCGCCATCAATTGGTCGGTGATGGCTTTGACCAGCTTTTCCAATTCCGGGTCCCGGTCATTGGTTCCAATCGCATCAGACTTCGCGACCGGAGCGGGCTGAGGAGGCACAGCACATATCACACCGGGCATCCAATCCCGGTTGTCGCACAGTTCACACTCCTTAAGGTTGTGCCGGGAATCCGGTATTCCCAAAGTCTGCTTGATGTTCAGCAAGTCCTTCAAATGCGAGGGCGAAAAAGTCTTCATGTTCGGACCTAATTGCGATGCCACCCACACAGTACGACAATAGGCTTCCACAATCTCCATTTTGAAATAGCCATCCTCAACATTCAGATGACTCCAGCTGACCACGCCATGGTTGGCCATTAAAATCGTATTATGTTCCTCGACCAGATCAGATACCAGTTTCCCCATTTCCGGAGTCCCCGGGGTGCGGTAAGGAGCCAGGGGAACCTTGCCCACAAAAACCTCAATCTCCGGAATCATGCAGGTCGGGGGCTCCACTCCCGCCACAGCAAAAGCAGTGGCATGCGGTGGGTGACAATGCACGGTCGCTTTTGCCCGTGGCTGCTTTTTCATGATCTGCAGGTGCATGAGGATCTCGCTGGTGCGCCGCTTTTTTCCAGCTATCTGATTCCCGTCCAAATCCACCAAACACAGATCCTCAGGTTTCATGAACCCTTTTGAAACCAGGGTCGGGGTGCAGAGAGCAAGATCATTTCCAACACGTATGGCAATATTCCCACCATTGCCATCCACGTAGGCCCGGGACCAGAGACGCCGACCCACGTCGCATATCTGCTCTTTGAGTTCATGCATTTGGGGACAATTGAAAAATTGTTGTATCAGTTCCGGGGCACTGTCCTTAGTGACATGGATAAAATCTTTCCCCAGGTTATCCAGCCCCTGAATGGGAGCGATTTCTTTGGCTGGAGTTGGTGCCCCCTTAGGAATGTCCGATCTGCGGGGGATTTCCAAATGGTGCTGACGCAGCACGTCGCGGGCTGATGGAGTCAGGATGGCGTCCGCAGGAATGGAACCCACTCCCTTGCCCGACTTCAAGAGATTCATTATATCATTTGCGCTGAATACTTGTTTCATTCTCTTGGGGTATAAAAATATTTATCTATTAAAGCTGCATTAATGGCATCAATGGGAGGAGGGTTGACAAAGGGAGAAGCAGCCTCCCGCCCTTCGATATAACCGACTACATCGCCGATCCCTCCTCCTAAATTATCATAAATGACCAATGAGGATTCAGAAGTGATCTGATTGCCATCGGATAATCCATGGATGAAAGTGTCCCGCGTCCAGGGACTCACCAGCAGCCATCGGGCTCCATCCAAGCCAGGTGAAGTAACACTCAGGGTGACACGTCCAATGACCGTTCCCAGTTTCATTGATCCTCCTGACTTTCATCGATGATGGCAATTATCATCATGCGGGCTGGGCTCATCTCGTCACCTACAGCTTTTCTTGCAGCCGCACCATCGCTGGTCAGGAGAACGGTCTGATGCATTCCCGAACCTAATGAATCCAATGCAATGACAGGCGCCCCACCCGGTTCCATGTCGGAATCCAATGGCTGGCATATCAGCAGCCGCCACCCCGCAAAACTTGGATGTTTGCGGGTCGATGTGACGCTTCCTTCCACACGAGCCAATTGCATATCTATAAATTATTCCGCGATCAACAGATCGGATGTGAATTAATATATTCGCAGCTTATCCACCATGACACAGCGGCGGACACGCGTGAATGTCCGCGGATTGGTGATGCCCTCCCCGGTGGGAGTGGCTATCGAAAAACTTAAATAACCTTCACCCCCCAGTCCCAGACCAGCACCACATGGACCATTTTTAATGAATAATGTGGTATCGAGTGCCCGTCCCATGGCGGTCATGGCGTCGACATTGTGGGAATGAATAATGGCAGTATGCCGGTAGTTGTGCTCAGCTTGTTTGGCGAGTGCAATGCCTTCGGCCACATCTTTGACTCGGACAACTGGAACACATGGCATCATCTGCTCCTCCTGAACAAAGGCATGATGTGAATCGCATTCGCCAAACAGCAACTCCGTGGCACCAGGGACCTTCACACCGGCCAGGTCTGCTAAATAAGTTGCATCCCTGCCTATACAATCCCTGTTCACCACCGGGTGTGGACACCCTGCCCCCTGCCCTTCTTTAAATACAAATGCCGCCTTTGTCAGTCGATCAAATTCATTGCCATTCAAGTGGAATGCGCCGGCTTTTTTAAATGCTTCAAGGAATTGATTATAAATTTTATCAACGACAAAGATTTCCTTTTCACCGATACAGAGCAGGTTGTTATCGTAGGCCCCGCCCTTGATAATAGCTTCAGCGGCCCGGGTCAGGTCGGCAGTCTCATCCACCAGGACCGGAGGATTGCCAGGTCCCGCGCAGATGGCCCGTTTGCCGGTTTGCATGGCCGCTTTGACAACCCCAGGCCCCCCCTGTCACACACAAAAGCCGAACCAATTCATGCGTGCACATCTCTTTGAATGTATCCAGGGTGGGAGATTCTATGATGGTGGCTATACTGGGGATTCCTGTTTCATGGAATATGGCCTTGTTGAATTCCCGGATTGCCATAGCCGCCACACGACAGGCGGATGGATGCGGGTTGAATACCACTGCGTTTCCAGCGGCGACAATGTTGACTATGTTTCCCGCAATGGTTGGAACCGAATGAGTTGATGGTGTCACCGCCCCAACCACTCCAAATGGTGTGTATTCCTCCAATGTGATCCCATGATCACCACTTAATGCATAAGGTTGCAGAAACTCAACCCCCGGAACCAGCTTGATGATCTGAAGCTTCTCAATTTTATGGTCCAGACGGCCAATTTTTGTTTCCTCCAGTTCCTGGCGTCCCCATGGTGCAGCCTGGCTCTCACACATGGACTTGACAATATCGACGATTTTTCTGCGGGCGGCGACGCCCTTTTCCTGTAGGCTTAAAAAACTCTCATGAGCAGCCTCCACAGCATCCGACGCAGTGGCAAATACCCCGAAATCCCCACGCGATGAATTCACTTTGGATGTAGTCGATGCGGTATTTAATTTCTTTAAAACCTCCTCTATCACTGCACTGATCAATGCTTCATTCATTGTATGCTCTTTCTGCTCATTCATTGAAAATTCTTATATAATCAAAAATTAGGTCCTCAGTTCAGGAATCGCTGGATTGGAATATTTTGCGGCCCAGCACATCCACCGTGTCAACAATCCCGATAATCACAGCATCAACCGGGGCGGATTTCAAGCGGGCCGCCAGCGCGCCGAACTCCCCTGGCAGAACAGGACCATTTCTCCCAGCCCAGCCCCGACCGTATCCACCGCAACAATCGTGTTTTTTCCGGCGCGGAACTGAGTGGGATCGGTCTCATCAATAAGTTGTGGACGGAGGAGCAGGAGCTTCTGCCCATTCATGCCCTCGTCCTTCTTCGTCGCTACAACCGAACCTTCTACCCGCGCCAGAAACATATTGGATTATCTGTGAAAAAATTGAGTGTATTCAATCAGGTCAGCCAGCCAAATTACTTGGCTTTCACTGACTTCGGGAGGACGATGGAGGTGTCACCATGTGGGCGGGCAATCACATGAACGCTGACCAGCTCGCCGCCAATCGCTTTCACTGCCGCCGCACCAGCGTCGGTCGCAGCTTTCACAGCCGCCACATCACCGACAACCACCGATGTCACCAATGCATTCCCAACCTGTGTCATGGGACCAGCAAGTTCAACATTTGCCGACTTTAACATTGCATCAGTGCCTTCCACCAGTGCAACTAACCCACGTGTTTCCAGTAATCCTATTGCTTGTTGTGCCATTTTATTTTTCCTTTAATCTTTAAAATTATATTTTGAGGTTTTTATGAAAATTGTCTGATCCAGAATTCATTCCATTCAGATATCCTGCCCATTGTGGGTGGATTGGTTTTGTATATAACGCCTCACCTCGCGGGCGACGACGAGCTCCTCATTGGCAGGAATCACATAAACTTTGACCCGACTTGACTCTGCTGAAATCAGGCCTTCCGCTCCGCGGACGGACTCGTTCAGTGAAGGGTCAATCCGGACACCGAACTCCTCCAGATTCCGACAGATTGCGGCCCGCAGGTCCGCCCTGTTTTCGCCGATGCCTGCAGTGAATGAGATGGCCTCCACTCCACCCAGTTGAAGGAGATATGCTCCCATCCAATGCCTGGCCTGGTGAATTAAATAGTCCAGTGCCAATTGAGCATCCGCATTCCCCTGAGCGGCAGCCTGGTCAATATCCCGCAGATCATTGGAGACACCTGACAGACCATAGAGGCCGGATTCCTGACTCAATGCCTTTTCAACGTCATCAAGACTGAGTCCCCGGCGTCGCATCATCAGTGGCACAGCATAAGAATCCAGATCCCCGACCCGATTGTTTTGAGGTAATCCGGATTGAGGACTGAAACCCATGGAGTTGCCAAC
>JAJOIW010000183.1 GCA_021209225.1 Verrucomicrobiota bacterium | reverse complement strand
CTTTGTCCTCGCCGCCCATGATTGCAGCGATGGTGGTCTTCTGGTGGCACTCACTGAAATGGCTGTCTCCAATCACCACACCCGCAATCACCCGAAATTGCTCGGGGCGTCCATAGAACTCAATGACCCGGGGGCCGCTTGTGGATTGAGAACCGACAGCCTTCTCTTCGGGGAATTTCAATCGCGCATCATTATTGAAGTGTCCCCGGATAATGTCGAAGTATTGACGGACAGCATTCCTGCAGGTGTTGCCTGCCGGCGCATCGGGATTGTTGGCGGAGATCACATCCATTTATCCATCGGAGGCACCCCGGTTGCCTCCTGGTCCACATCAGACCTCCACTCCATTTGGTGGAATGCTATTGCAAATGTCATGGATGCCTAATATGAGCGACGACAGACAAGATTACCCAAAACACTATTGTGGCGTATTCGGCATCTGGGGGAACCCGGATGCAGCCAGCCTGACCTATTACGGATTGTTCGCTTTGCAGCACCGTGGTCAGGAAAGCGCTGGCATTGTCACCTGCGATGAAACAAAAGAGTTTCATACCTATCGTGGAATGGGTTTGGTGTCCCAGGTCTTTTCCGGAGATGTCCTGAGCCGGCTCAAAGGGGATATGGCGATTGGGCACACCCGCTACTCCACCACCGGATCGTCCGAAATGAGCAATGCCCAGCCGCTCACCGTCGATTTCTACAAAGGTCGCGTCGCCATCGCACACAATGGAAATCTCACCAACGCCTCCAGATTGCGCTGGGAACTCGAGCAGAATGGCTCCATTTTTCAAACGACTGTGGACAGTGAGATTATTCTGCATCTCCTGGCCCAACCCATTGACAGCGAATCCAGAGAGCAAACCAATCTCATCAGTGCCCTGCGGAAAATTGAGGGTGCTTTCTCCCTGGTCCTCATGACCGGTGATGCGCTTATTGGTGTTCGCGACCCCCAGGGGTTTCGTCCCCTCTCGCTCGCCAAAGTTGGCGATGGTTGGGCTCTCTCCAGCGAAACCTGCGCCTTCGACCTCATCCAGGCCGAATATGTCCGCGACATTGAGCCCGGTGAAGTCATCATCATCGATAAAAAGGGACCCAGAAGTTTTAAACTTTACAACGAGCCTCAACGCGAGGCGTTCTGCATTTTTGAGCACGTATATTTTGCGCGACCGGACAGCCAGATTGGCGGCCGGAGTGTTTACAATACCCGGGTGGAAATGGGCCGCCAGTTAGCCCGCGAGTTTCCCATAGATGCGGACATCGTGGTTCCGATCCCGGACAGTGGAAATTGTGCGGCCCTGGGATATTGCCTTGAATCGGGCATTCCTTATGAGATGGCATTTGTCCGAAACCACTATGTTGGGCGGAGTTTCCTTCAACCCTCGCAACTGATCCGGGACTTCAATGTCCGGGTGAAACTCAACCTGGTAAAGGACCTGGTGCGCGGAAAGCGGGTGATCATGTCGACGATTCAATTGTCCGGGGCACCACCAGCAAAGCCCACGTCAATAACCTGAAGGAAGCGGGAGCCACAGAGGTGCATATCCTCGTCAGTTGCCCACCTCATCGCTTTTCGTGTTATTACGGCATTGATTTTCCGGATCGCAACAAGCTCATGGCGGTGACCCACACCCGCGAGGAAATCGCCGGTTATCTGAAGGCGGATTCCGTCTCCTACTTAAGCCTCGAAGGCATGGTGAAGGCCACCGGAGGACAAAAAAGAATTCTGCCTGGCTTGTTATGATGGCGAGTATCCGGTTGAATTTGATTCCTCCTTCACCAAGGAGATCAACGAGCACCGACTCCACACTATCCCGTCTCTGGTGGATCAGCTCGACCACGAACAAATGCAGATGACTCTCTTCAACCAGGCCAAACCCAAGGCCTGATCCCGTTCACAGAATTCCCTGGCATGCAAATCATTCAGGAGGAAGTGAATTCGTGGCGCTTGAGATCCTCCAGATCGATGAATTCCAGGGCTGAGATGTGTGTCGCCTCCAGAACCACTCTCGGTGCCATGTTTGCCTGATAGGCTTCAACCCAGCGCATCACGCAAAGACACCAGCGATCGCCCGCCTGCAAACCCGGAAAATCATACATGGGCATGGGAGTCGACAGGTCATTGCCCCGACTCCGGGAAAAATTGAGAAAATCATCGGTCATCACCGCGCAGACGGTGTGCAGCCCCCACATCTCCCGGTCCCGTACAGCAATGCCCAGTGCGATAAAATCCGGTCATGGGATCCATATTGCACGCCTCAAGAGGCTTTCCTAACACATTTGTCTGACCACCATTGCCTCTGTTCATGGAATCAGGTTACTGCGACCTCATGTGAATTCAACCTATTTCCTGACCTGTCATCAGCCAACCCGTTCTTTTCAATTTTTTTAGTGCCCGATCAGGCAAGAAACCAGGCATCCTGGCCCGGGGTATGGGGAAGGTGGTTGATGATGAAGTTATGAATCTGGCGGCGCCCTTCCGGGACTCCCACCGCAATAAAAATCGGAAAAAGGGGTGCTGTAGGAATCTGATCCGGTGAAATCACCGGAATCCCATGGATCGTCTGCCCGATTTTGCCCGGATGAACATCGACCAGTGTGCGGATATGAATCCCCAGTTTCTGAAACCATAATATCCAGGATTTGCCTTCTGCTCCCGCACCCCAGAAATCGCACTGTGTGACCCCTTGCAGTGGACCATTGACCAGATGTTCCTTTTTGGCGTTGATAAAAGCGGCCTTGGTGTAGATGGATTGGTTGCGTGTGAGTCTATTCGGGTGATCCGTCCACCAATACAGCGTCCGGGGAACTTTGCCTATGCGAAAACCACACGCGGCGGCACGAAGCCACATATCATAATCCTCCGGGAAATTTCCATGCCGGTATTTAAGTTCAAAGACTTCGCGCTTGGCCAGGATCGTGGGATTCGGGATGGGAAGCTCGATGAATCTGGCTGCAAGGATCTCCTCCGGGGACAAGCATTGATTCAGCCAGTTCTCATAGCCCTCCAGGCTCAGAACCGGATGGCCGTCCGGTGAAACAATTTTCACCAGCGAACTGACAACATCCAGATTGTGCTGACGCGCATACTCCAATTGCCGCCTCAACCGGTGCGGGCTCGACCAGTCATCCGCATCCATTCTGGCAATCCAGCGGCCCCGGGATGCGTCAATAGCCCGGTTCGCCGCATCCACCACCCCGCGATGCGACCCACTCAAAATGCGGACCCGATCCCGCCCCAACTGGCTCTGGATTTTCCCGGCAACATGACTCGTCCCATCGCTGGATCCATCGTCGACAATGACCAGCTCAGCATTCACTTTCTTCAGGCAACCCAGCGAATAAACCGCTTTCTCCAGGGTGTTTTCGCCATTGTAGACAGGCAATATGACTGAGATTTCGGGCGCCACTGGGAATGATTCGGACGTGTGGGTTCCGGGTGATATCTGGCCTGTCATGGATGTTTCCGTGGATCGGTGGGCAATAGAGTGTCCCGGCCTGTCTGCCGTATGGGTGTATTGTTTTTGCAACGCATCATTTTTTCCAGGATTGGATTCAAGCCCGTTGATCTGTGGATACAGTATCGCACGGAGGATCTCCACGTCAAAACCTGGACTCGGAATCCCATTGACGCACCGGGAGCAATTGGAAACCATGGTGGGCAGGTCATGAGAAATTTCCGCACCCAGCTGACACTGGTGAAAGTATTATTGTCGGGCAGTTTGATTTCCAGTGAAGTCATGCTCTGGGTTCATATCCAGCAATTGCATGGAACCAGTGGCGGGTTGGGAATACTGAGCCTCGGGGTGGTTCTTCTGTTCGCCATGGCCATTGGTGCTCACCTGTCCGGGCATTTCTTACACAATGTGCCTACGGGTCTGCGATTGGCTGGGTACCTGCTGTCAATGATTTCCACCACACTTCCCCTCTGGGCATTGCCAGTGACCACTGATGGAAACTTCTCCAGTGGCACAAACTGGTGGCTTCCGCTTTGCAGCCTCATCCCTCCCGGAATTTTTATCGGGCTCACTCTCACAGCACCTTCGCCATCGGCTCAGAAACCGGACCTGGCTCTGCCCAAAGTTCCCTGGCTTTTTTGGGGGGCCGGGTTAGGGATCGGGACAGAATGGTTACTCGTCAGCATGGGAGGCTTGAGGATGGCTTCCCTGTCGGGGCCCATTCAACTGGCACTCCTCTTGTTATTCGATGGGATCTGGTTTTCATTCTCTGAATCCACCCATGCGGGCTTGGACAACAAAGAGGTCGAGCCGGGACGGCTGAGTTCCATAAGGCTCTTTCTTTCCATCCTGGTTGTCAGTACATCGCTGACTTTACTGGTTCAGTCAGGCATCTGGCATATCAGTCATTCTCATGGACTTGCTGTTTCGCTGGTTCCTGCCTGCCTTCTCACGTTTCTCCTGGCTTTGGGATTTGGCGCCCACACTTGGGATCGCCATCTTGCGGGTCGATGGTCCTTTGGAATGGCCGGATTCCAGGCATTGATTCTCCTGATGGCATTTGCGGCTCAATATTCCATTTTCTGTTTGAAGCATGTTGATGTGATCAGTGAGGCATCCGGCATTCTGTTTGGCCTCAACCGGTATCGCGAGGTGTGTCTTCAAGCGGTGATTTCTGGTGTGTGCCTGTTTCCATCGGCGCTCCTAGGCGGGTGGTTGATCTCTTGGATTTTTCAGGAAATTCGCGGCGATCATCGGGGGGATGCACTCATCTGGTCGGGCCTTTTCCTGGGATCTGGTCTGGCTCTCACCCTTTCCTCGCTCCTGGTGATTCCTTTGATTGGATTTTCCTGGATGGTGGCTGGCATCCCCCAGGCATTTTTAACTCTTGTCCCACGCGTGACACGAACCTGGGTCGTGGCTGCCATCGCGGTTTCCGGGTTTTCTGCCATCTTTCTCTATGCCTCGATTTCGAGAGGCCAGCTGGCTGATCTTCCGCCACCCGTGTCCGCGGTCGAATCAATCAGTGGTCTGCACTCGTTTTTCAGAAGTTCGGATTCCGGACATTCTGAACGCATCCACCTTCCCGGAACCAACTCCCGCTCCATGCGGTTTCTCTCGCGTGAAGCAAAGGATTTTCTCCTTCCCATCCTCTGGCATGCGGAGCCTCATTCCGCATTGCTGGTCGGAGATGAACTCGGCGCCGGTGCGGATCTCCTGGCGCGGCTGCCGACTATGCGCCACATCGGAACTGTCCTGGATGATGGGGTGGCCAAAGCTCTGAGCCCACTCTCTGAAAAATTAAATGGGGGCAGTCTGATATCTGTTGCGGATCAGCCAGTTGTTTCCATTCTGCCGTCCCCGTGGAGCCTGGGAGCAAACCAGCCCCGATATGATTTATTTATTGTACGGGTGCATTCGGTTGAGGACATGCGAGGCGCTGGACTCATGTCCCAGGGGTCACTCCGCCAACTGAATCAATCCCTCAAACCAGGTGGGTGGGGAGCAATCTGGATTCCGGTTTCATCCATGGACTCCAGGACAATCGATCGCTTCATTTCCGCGTTAGTCCGCGAATTTCCCCGGATTCACTGCTTCTTATCCGGGCCACCTGGATTTGTGGATTACTCACTTGGGTTTCTGGTTTCCGATGAAGGCAGTCGGGTGCCGGATCTAACTGAACTGAGTCACCGATTGGGACGGATGTTGACGGATTGGGATGCGGTTGGGATGCCCGACCTGCCGACTGTCATAGACCTGTCCCATGGATACCTGGGACATGAAAAATGGTTGGCTCAGCGCATTCCATCCGGTGATTCACAGGCCCCAGATGACATGAGTGCCTGGCTCCCATTCCATATGCCCTTTTCCAAGCCGCGTGCTTTATCCATCCAATTGGCTTGGATTCGTGAGGGATGGATTCACGAATTTCTTGAGCATGAGGGATATTTTCACCCTGGCCCGCCAAATTCGACACTCTTTGTCGAATGGGACAATCGGCGCACCTCATGGTTTTTATATTTGTCCGCTTTGAGGTATTTCAATTCGTCCGACCTGTATAATGCCCTGCAGTCAGCATTGTCTGCCATTGTTGCGGATGGTGGGTTTGAGGCTCCAGTCCAGCTCCTGAAAGCACTGAAAAACCGCCAGCCATCGATTCCGCCCGGGATGAAGGCGATCATTGAGGAAGCCCTTCTGGACCAGGAATGAAATACCCGTATATCGATCACCACGCGATATGGGATGGATTCCTGCGGGAATCAGGGATACACTCTCTCTCCAGCACACTCAACTGTGGACAAAATGAACTCTGGCATCACGCAATTCTGTGGGCACCTCGTGATATGGATTGGTGCGGTATTTTTTTGTCGGACAACTGGATGGGGCTGGCGAAGCTCCCCGATTACCCCAAGGCTACATCTCACTCTTTGATGGAAAGTCATTCCATGGATGGAACGGTCCCATGGAATCATTCCGCATTGAGGAGGGAGCTATTGTGGGGGGGCAACTCCTTCATCCTATCCCCAAAAATCAATTCCTGACAACGGACAAATCGTATACGAATTTCATCCTCAAGCTGAAGTTCAAGCTGGTCGGGGACAACACGAATGCCGGGGTCCAATTCCGATCCCAACGCATCCCGAATCATCATGAGATGATCGGTTATCAGGCCGATCTCGGCCAGAAATACTGGGGCGCCCTCTATGATGAATCCCGACGCAATAAGATCCTGTCCGGTCCAGAACTTCCAGAAATTATGAAAGTAATCAAACTGGGCGAGTGGAATGACTATACCATCCGTGCCAACGGTAAACGAATCCAACTCACCATCAACGGTATGAAAACCGTGGATTACACTGAGACCGATGACTCACTGGAGCAGTCCGGCCTGATAGGTCTTCAGATTCATAGTGGTCAGCCAGGGGAGGCCTGGTATAAGGATATCATGATCCAGCCCTTGCCCTGATGGTTCCTTTGGCCGTCGCGCCAATCCGCCTCATCTCAGGCCATCAATCCTGTGAGGGCTCCGGCTTCCATTGATTCCCTCTCACCAGGGTCTGGCTCATCGCATCGCTTAAGGACCTTTGTCGGGAAGTGTTCACGATCATAATGGCTGAAACCGGCACCAGAAGAATCAGCAGGGTGGCCTCCATCGCCCTTATGATTGATTTTCCAATCGATTGATAAAACTGAACCCGCTGGCCATTCGGCGAATATATCCTCAGACGCAGACAGAGCTTTCCCAGGCTACCTCCCAGGTACACCGTCATCAAGGTTTCCACCAGCACCCATATTCCGAATACCACACCGGTCTGCCAATGAGTGTATTGGGGGTACTTCTCATAAAACGCCTTGGTTTGTTCCACCATTCCATCGATTTTCGCGGTTAAAGAAAGGTTTGCTCTGTCAGGGGAATCTTCATCCTGAGCAAGCCATGGACGTTGAAGCTCGCGGTAATCCTTCAGAAATTGCTCCCCGTTCGCATCGATCCTGGAGTAAAGAAACAGGGAGAGGACGCCAGCAATGGTCGAGTAGATCACCAGATCAATCATCCAGGCCAAAGCCCTTCGCACGGTCAGGTAGCGTGTGACATATTCAGGATGCTCTCCCATGGTGCGAACCCCTTCGCTGTGGCCGCTGGTTCCTGCCGGTTGCCAGCCCGGGTTGACAGCATCCAGATCCAGCTCATCGCCCATCTCGGAAAGATTCTTCCATTGGTCCATCCCCTCATGCCAAATGAGGGAATTCAGGGGAATTTCCTTCCGGTCGACCAATCGCTGAATCTCCTCCTGGGAAACCGGTCCCATTCGTTGCGAATTTACTGCATAATACCAATCCATTTTGCCGACCAGAATAGCATGATTCTTTTCGGTCAGCAAAATCAGATTCGCCCAGCCATGCAATCCCCTATTGCCTCAATGAAGAGGACACCGAAGGAAAATCCGGTGATAAGAAAAAGGACCCCGTTGCCTCACAATTGGGACACCACCGCAGGAGCCATGGATTGGATTGGCAAAGGCAATCAGGAATACTCTGGATCGATGAGGGAAAGGCATCCACGGATGGGATGGAAAAGGTTCTTCAGCCGACGGGGATTCTGCGGCCCAAACCAGGCCATCGGTGAAAGCCCGCGGTGGAGGGAAGCGTCCGGGCCATGGATTTGAGATCGTTTTCTCCGGGAATATCCATTATCCATTATGCATGCGTCAGCTTGTCAGATGGATCCTGGCCTTGAAACCGGCTCATCCCAAAAAGGGGGAGTCCGCGTTCTCCATGGTATTTGCATTGCTGATCTTACTCGTGGTTTTCAGATACCTCCCATCCGGTTTCACCAAATCCAACCCGTTCCTCTCACTCCCGCTTTTCATCATCATCCTCATTGGGGCCTTGTGGATGACTAAAAACTGGACCAGCAACTGAACGATCTCCCCATGGCTTCCGTATTCCAACGCTGGCAGCATTATTGTCACCAATACCCGGATTCCAAACAGGCCAATTCCTCCACCTGGATATCCATTCTTGTTTATTGTCCATTGCTGGCGATTCCCATCATCATGGACCACTTTGATAAGGATCTGATGATTCCCATTGCATCCATGGCCGGCATCGTCCTCGCCTATCTCTCCGAAGCCGCCATCAAAGCCCTTATCCTGAAATTCTCCCAAAAATGATTGAATTCCGTCCCCATCGGAGAATGACCCAAGCCATTACTGAGTGGAGTGGAAACCGGTGACGGCATCCGGGAGGTCTCCATGGTCTGGAGGGGCGTCTCTCAGGCCTTGTGCGGGCGCTGGCTGATCAGCCATTCCACTGCCGATGGATGCTTTTTCCATGTGGCTGTCAGGGCATCCCCAAAGCAAAGAGCCTCCTCTTTGCTGCCAGGGGAGTAGCTTCCGGGGGTGTTTTTCGGGAATTTGCGATGCCCTTTCAGTTAAACTTCGATGTGAGCATTCTGCGTGCGCGCGACGGCTAAGGCATGAATGGCTGCGGCTTCATCGCCTGAGAGATAGCGCTCCAGCACCCGGCCCCAGGCAAAGACCACGCTCCAATCGCTCTCACCCTCGAAGCGCTGCAGAAGTGATCGGGCATCCTCGAGGCGGTTCGTCGAAAGCAGAATGGGCAGCAGTTCATAGCGGATACCCTGGTTGTCCCCCTCGTTCAAATCCAGTAAGGCCAAGTATTCCACGATGGCCTCGTCTATCCGCCCTGCGGTCTGCAACTGCCCAGCCAGTCTGGATCGTGCCCGCATGTATGGGCGGGTCTCGATAAAGCCCCAGAAGTGCGGCACCAGATCTTTGAAAGCCTGTTCTCCCATTCGATTGGCTCCTGTCGCAACTATGCCACGCAAAACCTCAATTCTTTCGTTTTGCTCCAGGTCGGTCCCTGACTCCAGCATCAGAAGATCGTCGATATTCTCAGGGTCCAACTCCAAAGCCTGCAGAACCAGCCTGAGACGCTGACCCTGGGTCGGTGCCTCCATCGCGTCGTAGACAAGTTTCATTGCCTGCTGCTCGTGGTCCGAGAGTTTCTGGTTGGTGTTGAGTCCGCTGAGCGCGCGCTCCATCAGGGCACGGATCGCATCGGAATCCAGCTGGGGAATTGCATTTGGGGATTTTTCCGGTTCAGATATACCTTTACCTGGGCTTAACCATCCGCAGTTTGTGAAATTTTCCTTAATGGATATGCTGCTCTTACAAACTGATTGGGACAGGCTGTAAATGGCTCATAGGATTGACAAATCAAAATAAAAACACCCCCTTCATGAAGGGTCATGAAGGAGGTCCCATGCGGTGTGGTGAAATTTTTGTGAACTTCGGAGAGATGTGTGATGGGAATCAGGACATCATTTTGAGGAGGGTGTCCGCCATCTCGGATGGGGTTTCGGCTATGCCGATACCAGCCTCACGGAATGCTTTTTTCTTGGCTTCCGCAGTGCCTTGCCCGCCTGAGACGATGGCTCCGGCGTGTCCCATTCTTCGTCCCGGAGGGGCGGTGGCACCGGCGATGAATCCGGCCACCGGTTTTTTGCAGTGGAGTTTGATCCATTCGGCGGCTTCCTCTTCTGCCGATCCACCGATTTCGCCAATCATGATGATGCCGTGGGTGTCCGGGTCGTCATTGAACATTTTTATCACATCAAGGTGCGAGGTTCCATTGACCGGGTCGCCCCCGATCCCAACGCAGGTCGATTGACCCACTCCCCGTGAGGTGAGCTGCCACACGGCTTCATAGGTCAGCGTGCCGGAACGGGATACGACCCCAATATGACCTTTTTTATGGATGTAGCCTGGGGCAATTCCGATTCGGCATCCCCCATGACTGTCCGGACCTTCGCCTGGAGTCACAAGGCCTGGGCAATTCGGGCCGATGAGTCGTGTCCTGGACCCTTTCATGGCGGCTTTGACTTTGACCATGTCATTGACGGGAATCCCTTCGGTGATGGCTACTACCAGGTCCACTCCGGCGTCGACCGCCTCCAGAATCGCATCCGCGGCAAATGGAGGGGGCACAAATATGGCCGAAACCGTGGCTCCAGTCTGGCT
>JAJOIW010000016.1 GCA_021209225.1 Verrucomicrobiota bacterium | reverse complement strand
CCCGAATCGCAACCAGCCGAACTTCTTTTCACAGCGGTCGATGCCGACCTGCCGGCTCAGTCAATCACATTCAGCCTGGAGTCCGGTCCCGAGGGAGCGGTCATTGATGCCACCACAGGAAATGTTCGCTGGACACCCGACGAGCAATCAGGGCCTGGTTCCGTCGAATTCATCGTTAAGGCCACCGATAATGGGCAACCGAGCCTGGCCCGCACACTCACCGCCACCATTCCCATCGACGAAATAAATTCGCCACCGGCAATCAACAGCCCATCTGACATCGCCGTCAATGAGCTGGAAACATGGCAATTCCAAATTCCTGCATCCGACGTCGATGTCCCAGCGAATGTCCTGCAGTATGCGATTGACAATGCACCCGATGGCATGACCGTGGACGCCGCCTCTGGGGTAATGCGTTGGATTCCCTCCGAACTTCAGGGACCAGGTCCATTCAGCGTCACCCTGATTGTGACAGATTCCAATCCATCTGCTGTTAACGAAAAATCATTGTCGACCCGGAAGGTACTGAATGTTCTGGTGAATGAAGTGAATTCCGCACCTCAACTTTCATTAACCGGGGAAACCATGCTCGATGAATTGACCCAGTGGTCCGCTCTGGCCAGCCCGCAGGATTCGGATATCCCACAGAATAGTTTTGTCATCGAACTCATCAGTGGTCCAACTGGACTGACTCTGGATAACAATGGAAATATCCAGTGGACTCCCACGGAGGATCAGGCCCCGGGAGAACATGTGGTTAGCCTGCGCATCACAGATAACGGTGTACCCCCTCTGAGTTCAGAATCCTCGTTCACATTGTCAACCCGGGAAATCAATTCGGCTCCCCGGGTTGACTCCCCGACAAATCACTTCGCTCACGCTGGCCACCCCTTCATTCTTCGTGTCAATGGGGTCGATTCCGATATTCCATCGAACCCGCTCCAATACACTCTGGTTTCCGGTCCGGAAGGCAGCCAAATCAATGGCGAATCCGGCCAGTTTGTTTGGAATGTTCCAACTGACAGGGTCAATTCGAGTGAGGCGGTGAGATTTCTTGTCAGCGACAACGGATCTCCTGAGCTGAATGTGGAACACACCATCAACATTGATATCCAACACCCGCTGCTGATCACTTCGATGACTCTTATGCAGCCAGACCAGATTTCATTGGAATGGCAATCAATCCCCTCGCTGACCTATCTCGTTGAATATCTCCTCAATGTCCAGGGCAGTCCATGGCTCTCAATTCCCGGTGCCATCCAGTCCGACTCGAATATCACCTCTCAAATCATTTCGCTGCCCCAGAATGCCGATCAGAGTTTCTTCAGAATTCGGCAGCAACAGGTATCCGAGTGACACCAGACTATTCTCGGAATTTCATCTGCTGGATGTCCGGCGTCAGCGCCATTTCAGGGACAGAATCCCAACGTAAGTCGCGATAAGGCACAAAACCACATTGAGAAATATATTTGTCAACGCAGCGAGATGTCGGCCGGATTGAACCAGCATCAGGGTCTGATGACTGAACGAACTGAAGGTTGTGAACCCACCACAGAAACCGGCAATAAAGGCCAGCCTCACCCACTCGGGCGCATGCAAAGGGTGGGCTGACACCCAGGCGGAAAAAACGCCGATAAGATAGGATCCCAACACATTCACCACTAAAATCCCAGTTTGCGGAACCACTGGAAACCACTTCAATATCGCGTCTCCCAGTAATACCCGACAGACGCCCCCACACCCGGATCCCAGAAATACAATCAGGTAAACCATTTCATTGAGTTAAAAACTGGTGGGTGGAATGACACATCCCGGAATTGGCTTTTCCCAGCGGAAATCATGGTGTCGCTGGCTGCAACAGGGCCTTCATTTCTGCGACCGCCTGGCCAATGCCCACAATCAAAGCTCTGCAGAGAATACTGTGTCCAATATTGAGTTCGAAAAAATCAGGGATGAATTTCACGAGGTCGGATGTGTTCTGATAATTGAGTCCATGACCCGCATTGACGATTAATCCCATTTCCGCAGCCAGACGGGCGGCTTTCTGGAGTCGGATCAGCTCATCATGACGCCGATCGGGATCTGCATAATGTTCCGCGTATTGCCCGGTATGGAATTCAACAAGCTTTGCGCCGGATTTCGCCGCGGCCTCGACCTGGCTGATGTCGGGATCAATGAACAGGCTCACCTGGATATCCCCACGGCTTTGCAGCCGATCACAGGTGGTTCGGATGGAGTGGATGTCCGACTTGACGTCCAGACCACCTTCGGTGGTGATTTCCTGCCTTTTTTCCGGAACGAGACAGATGTAGGATGGCCGGACATTTTCGGCGATGGAGACCATCTCTTCCGTATTGGCCATTTCAAAATTCAATCGGGTGCGGATCCGGCTTTTCAGCTCATGGATATCTTTGTCGACAATGTGTCGGCGATCTTCCCTTAAATGCGCTGTTATGCCATCCGCCCCGGATTGTTCACAAAGAAGGGCAACTTCGATAACGTTGGGTTCACCCAGATTTTCTTTTCCCCGATACCTGACTTGCCTCAACGTGGCCGCGTGGTCTATGTTAACTCCCAGTTTTGTCATTCAAATCCCTTAAAAGTTTTCTTCATATCCCAATGAATGGACAGAATCAATACGCACACAATCCGATCTTGTCCAGCCCATACCGCAGACACACCGGATACAATTCATGGACAATATAAACAACAGAAATCACCCCCCGGTATTCAACTATAGATGAGAGTGGAAATATTTCTGAATGTTAAAGGGATAAAAGAAATGTGATGGAATATCCATTATTTAATCCTGTCCATATTGCGCAGTGAACTATTGGGTGATGATCTTGGCGAGTATGGCAATTTCCAGGGCATTCAAGCCGATGTTTGAACTGCGGCGCAATCTCCAGTGCCTGTCATCTTCTTGTGTGATCACAGTCACTGTATTCTCGCAGGCATTGGCTATATCTTTGGCAACCGATATAAAGCGCCTTTGATTGGGTGCTTTCGGGGCCTTTGAAATGGTGGCAGGTGTGAGCTTTTCAATCTCAGAGGTGAATTGAATGATCTCGAGAACATTATATATAGATACAAACTGATTCGACCTCAATGGGGTCAATTCCCAATCATAGGCGATGAGTTTATCATTTTCAGTGATTTGGTCCAATAGTTCCTTGGGCACTTCCCTCATTTCAGCAACGATTGGCAGCAGTCCGAATTCGATGAATGAATTCTGCGGGTGGGAGTCCAGCAGTCGCAAATAGGGTACAATCACTGGAAGGCGGCTCCATGAGATGCGCTGGTCGTCCGTGTCGTTGACCAACTTAGCCAATCCATTCTCGCCAAAATTCTTTTCCACAAATTGATGGACATGGGAATTGAGTTTATCGAATTGTGCTGGTTCAGATTGGACTGGAATGACTGCCCGCAAAGCATAGGCAAGGTTTCCATGATATTCGCCTGCCAGAAATATTTGATCCGATTGTGGCAAGAGGCCGCACGTGGCCTGATGCAGGAAGTTGAGCCAGGTATCCACGCCGCGAATGGCGGTCAGGCTGGTGATTGGGTCGCGCAGATATTCCTTGGGTAATTTCCAGGGTTTGAGATTCAGGTATACATCCTCATCAAATTCCATCAGTCCATCGAGCTTGACCTTGCCTGATTCAACACTGCCTTGAATCGACAGTCGGGGTAATCTCAGTTTATCCCCAAGTTCGGAAACAAATGAGGGTGAGATATAGGAACTGAATTGGAATGCCAGTTCAAAAAGTCCAAAGGTTTTGTCCGGATGGTCACTGGACGGACCAGACTGACGGGGAATGTGCCGCTCAATAAAGAGTCCTGGAGAGAAATTGGAATCAGGGGGTATTTTCAGCGCCGAATAATGCCGCCAGGATCCCAGTCGACCAGTGGTCCAACGATGATTTTCAACTGTGATGGATTGAGACAACCCCATCCGGAGCTCATCACCATCAATGACGTTCAGTTCCGGAACGCCATGTTGGAACAAGCTCTCAAAGGTGGAGTCGAGGAAGTTCGGGCTGACTGTGGCATCATCCTCTGAGACCGCGACCATCCAGCCGCTCATCCCCTGCTTATTCGAGGCAGACCAATGCCAGAAATACACGTCATTGGAAATCATGGAACTGATGGAGGACAGATCGGCCATCTGCATCAACCCACTCCCTCCCGGAACCGATTCGATCCTGTCCCTCAGAAACCGGGAAAATTCCTCACGAAGCACGACGTTTGTGGATAACATCTGTATCTGCTTCAACCCCAGAAATTCCCTTCCCTGACGACTGCCTTTCCAAACGAAATGCATATCCGCAGGATATTCCGAAACAGGAATCCGCGAATCTTTGCCGTCTCCACCGCAGAGCCCCGTCGCCTGGGCCAACAGCCCAAAAACCACCCAAAGCACCACTCCAAATTTCATTTTATGCTGACAATTCATCCAGAATTCTCTTCGTTCATGTAAAAGGCGTTAATTTAATAAAAAGATTGAGCCACTCATTTCCAGCTTAAACACTTTATTTTTAACAAACTTCCAGCCGATGCCGCTTCAGCTTCTGGTAAAAATGCTGGCATTGGGCATCCAATTCCGCCAGATGTGCAGGTAATTCCTGATTTTTCGCCCGGTATGGTTCAAATCCGGTGGACTTTTCCACATTCCCATACCAATGCGGGGCCCATACACCATCCGTCGTGCGCCGCCCAGCAGGCCAACTTAACATGTCCTCATAAAACGGGATTTCCAGAACCTCACATAAACGACTCAACATGCCTCGCGGGTTTTCCAGCAAATCCTTCGAATCAATCACCGGGCAGGCTTGATCCGTATTGATTTTTACCCATTCATAAATTTCTGACTGCTGAGGATACCCGGTATCCTCGAGTTTTGGTTGTGGGGTCTTCTCATCCAATGAGACCAGCATCTCCCGGGGATCACGGATCAAAAACACATGAGTCAATTCACTCATCCAATCCCTGGGTATCTCCTTCAGAATGTGGTGAGTCATGTGCTTCTGGTAAAATATCCCGCCATTTTCTATCCCTCCTCTTGTCAATTCCAAAACCACATCCTCCCATTCCGTCGATTGACTGCCCATCACCGCATCCGCCATCGGATGGGCATATCCCGTCGACTTTAAATAATACGCATAAAATGGCTCATCAACGACCTTTGTATCCGGCCGGTTACCCCAGGATCTCATCATCGCTGTCGATACATTCCTCGGCCCGGACCACATGGCTATCCTCTTCATCGTCCCCAATTCCTAATTCACTTCCCCATCCCATTTCAAGCCAAGCCACTCACTTATTATCGTGCCAGGTACATTATTCTTCGCTAGCCAACCTGCATAAAGTGCATAAAGTGCCAGGCACATTATTCTTTGCTAGCCAACCTGCATAAAGTGCCAGGCACATTATTTTTGTCTGGCAGCTGTATGGCTGCCTTGGATGGGATAAAAAAACCCTGGGTGAGGTGGGCCAGGGTTGGGGGATGGGGAGGGGAGGTATGGGTGTGTGGTCTAGGTGAGCCAGGAGGCGATGAAGTTCCGGAGGATGGTGTCCTCGTTGTCGGATTGACCGGAGATTTCGGTGGAGATACGGAGGAATTGTTTGGGGCCGGTGATGCGTCGTCTGGAGGTGAAGGATTCCCAGATACGGTTCCAGAATCTGGAATCGGACGATCTGGCGGTTGCGCCTGCGGTGGATTTATCCTGTTCGTGGTTGAGCTGGAAGCGCATGGCAACGGAGAGGTTGTGATCCAGTCGGTAGGGCAGAGTTTGCCCGTCGATTAATCCTGTGAAATAGACGAGATGCTGGACGCCCTGGAAGGAGAAGATGCGGCGTTCGAAAAGGATGTCGCGATCATTTATGGAGATGGTGACGGTTTCTGGTTGGGAAGGGGAGATTTGCCACCCTGATTCAGTCCAGCAACGATCCGGGGTGTGGACGAAGAGGCCAATTTCATTCATGTCCTCGGAAAGTCTTCTGGCGGAGAAGGCGGTTACCTTGAGGAAGTTTGTGGTATTGACAAATTCTCCACTGAAGAGAGTGTCGGCGACGAGCACCCGCTCGGCGGATTCAGCGACAGGAATCTCAAAATAGTCCCAACCAGGCAAGTCGGTTTTTTCCTGGAACCAGCCGACGGATTGGGATTCATCCTTTGCCGTGTACCAGAATTTAGGGAATGCCCAGAGAAGAACGATCAGCAGGGAAGCCGCAAAGTTTATGGCCATGTGTGACTTCATAATGGATTAGTCTAACGAATGATGGGAATGATCACCAGATAAGAGCCGCAATTTTCCAAGCTTGCGAGCCAAATGAGAATCCGGAGGAAGAAGCGATACGATGCGCCACAATGCCAGGAGAAGAACTCCGGCAAAGAAGACGGATTGCGTCGTCCATTTCAGGAGAGGATGCGATGGAAATTGGGAGGAAAGGAGCAATGAGCAAAGCCACAGCACAATCGCCACGCCCACGGTCACCACAACATTCTTCGATGGGCTATAGTTAAACTGATGGTAGGACAGTGCAACGACGAGTATACCATATAAAAAATACAGGACAGAAAAAGCGATGGCTGCACCAGTGATACCGGTCCACTTCATGAAGAGATAAATGAGCGCCAAATGAATGGCAGCGGAAATAATTTCAATACCAAAAAAAATCCATTTTTTTTCAAAGGCGACAAAAAGATAGGCGATGGGCCATGTGATAACCCGCCCGAGGCAACCCAATGAAAACCAGACCACCATGGGTGAGGCAGCAATAAATTCTTTGGTATAAAAGATGGATAATGCGAATTCCCTGAAGAGTACCAATCCAACAATTCCCGGGACAACCATGAGAATCCCAACTTCAATTTGCTCGTTGACAGTTCTGCGGCATGAATCCGGATCCTGTGAGGCCTGAGTGAGGCGAGGGAGGAAATCCGCAGCCATCGCTCCCAGCACAAAATTGACATATAGACCGGAGATGCGGAATGCCTGGCCTAACAAGCCAACCCCATTGAATTGACCATCCACATCGGCATAATCAGTTCGTATCCAGAACTTGGTGACCCAGGCAACCAGACTGGTCAGAATCCCACTTAATGTCAGAACCAGACCTAATTGGATGATCCTGAAGGTATAATGAAATATCCGGCGCTTGAAGACATTGAAATTTGAGGATGATTGAATGGGAATGGATCTGACCTGTGAGAACATGGCCAGCCACATACAAATGGAGCTGATACAAAGAATCCATGGCAGGAAAGAGAGTTTAAGCAGGAGGAGGGCCGCAATGAGTAGAATGGAACCTGAGATGACGCCGAATGCGTTACCGATGGCAAGCCGCCGAACTTCGCGCAACCCAATGAGAATCCCTTTTTCCGATTCGCACAGCACCTGGAAACCAATGGCAATGCCGATGAGCAGGGAGAACTTTGCATAGGTGGGATCTCCAAATGCCAATTGAGAAATGTGATTCGGGAAGCAGCCAAAAACAATGACAGCGCACAGAGAAAAGGTCAGAGCCAGGAAACGAATCCACTGGACCATGGGTTGGATGATATCCTCGGAATCAGTGCTGCTTATGGACGCCAGGTATCTGGCTGCACTTTGGGATATGCCTATACTGAAAATAAAGTATCCAAGTTCCCAGGTGTTATAGAGAATTTCATATATTCCCACACCGGCCACACCCAGAATGACGGCAAACATTTTATGCCGCAGGATGCTGAAAACCAATACCACCCCCTGGCTGCCACCCACCCATGCAGAAGATTTTAATATAGATGAATAGGTGGATCGTGGCATAAGTGCTGAGTCAGGCTACAGTCTGGATATCCGGTATATTCAACGAACCAACTGTCATTTCCACAAACATGCATTGATTGAATAAAACGGGGTATCTGTTAGACCTGCTCAGCTGACCATTCGCGGATTTTACCAATGATGTAATCGGTTTGATGGGGAGATTGGTGCGGCCCAATGGGAAGGCTTAATACACGACGACTCAGATACCCGGCATTTTCTGTGGCACTCTGTGGAAAGTCCGTGTCCTTATATGCCCCGGAGGCATGAGGAGGAATCGGGTAATGCACCAAGGTCTGGATGTTGTTCTTTTCGAGAAATTGCTGAAGGGAATCCCGTTGACTGGTCTGGATGACGTAGAGGTGCCATACCGACATCCGGTTGGATGAGTGACAGGCATCCGGCAACGAGATCTGTGGGAGATCACTGAGGCCGACCTGGTATTGATGTGCGATCCGGCAACGCCGCTGATTCCACTCATCCAGGTGTGGCAGTTTGGCTCTTAAAACAGCCGCCTGAATTTCATCGAGACGGGAGTTGATTCCGACAATCTCGGTGTGGTACTTCTTAGGGGATCCATAATTCCTCAAGGTTTTCACCTTGTGGTGGATATCCGGATCATTGGTGGTGATGGCACCTGCGTCTCCGAAAGCACCAAGATTTTTCCCGGGATAGAAACTGATGGCTGCCCCGTGTCTGGTGAGGTTGCCGGTTCTGCGGTTGCGGTAAAGTGCCCCGACGGCCTGCGCATTATCTTCAATGACAATCAATCCATGCTCATCGGCAAAAGCATTGATCCTGTCCATATCGCAGGGGAGTCCGTAAAGATGCACGGGAATGACAGCCCTGGTGCGCGAAGTCAGGGATGAACTGAGCTTTTCCACATCCAGATTATAATCAGTCAGGCTCACATCCACTGGAACCGGCTTTGCTCCGACCTGGGTTACAGCAATCCAGGTGGCAATAAACGTATGTGATGGCACGAGCACTTCATCACCCCTGCCTATGCCATGGGCTTCCAGCAAGAGCCGTATGGCATCCAGACCATTGGCGACACCGGCACAAAACCGCACCCCGCAGTATTCAGCAAATTCAGCTTCGAATGCTTCCAGCTCACGTCCAAGGATAAACCATCCCGAATCGAGGACGCGTTGGATTGCCCGATCCACCTCGTCACGCAACTCATGCACCGCAGCATGGAAATCCAGAAACGGAATCACTTCAGACATAGATGTGTCCATTCAAATGAGATTCATTTAATTCCAGCTATATATTCGAGGAATCCATTATAATCGCGAATATAGTCGGATTCTATATAATTTTCTGATGCGAGGACCAGGCACACGGCGCCGGAGGAGAAGTTATCCATTTCCCGCCAGGTGTTCGGGCCGAGGTAGATGCCGTAATGCGACCGGTTGAGTGAGACAGTGATCCGGCTTGTGCCATCATCCAGTATGAGGTCGAAGCTTCCACTCATGGCGATGACAACCTGCTGTAATTCTTTATGCGAATGCCCCCCTCTTTCGGCTCCTCCCGGCACATCATAGAGATAATAAACTCTCTTGATATGAAATGGAATATGATGGCCGCCTTCTATAAAAGACAAATTCCCCCGCGAATCTGTAATTTTGGGAAATTCAATTTTGTATCCTGATTTCATGGAGTGGAAATATAAATCTGGTGAATTATCCGATGCGGAGAAGATCGAGCAAATATTGTCCGTAGCCGCTTTGGTGGGTGGTGTGAGCGAGGTTTTCCAACTGGCTGTCGGTGATGAACCCGCGTCGCCAGGCGACCTCTTCGGGGCATCCGATTTTGAATCCCTGGCGTTGTTCGACAACCTGAACAAATTCAGCGGCCTGAAGCAGCGAATCAAAGGTTCCGGTGTCGAGCCATGCAGTCCCCCGCTTCATGATGCGCACCTCCAGCATCCCGCGGTCCAGATATACCCGGTTCAAATCGGTGATTTCCAACTCACCACGCGGGCCGGGCAGCAGATTCCGGGCGATTTCCACAACTTCATGATTATAAAAATACAGCCCGGGAACGGCAAAATTGGATTTGGGCAGCTTGGGCTTTTCCTCGATGGATGTGGCTTTGAGGTTTTGATCGAACTCGACGACGCCAAATGAGCGTGGATCCGCGACAGGATACGCAAAGACAATGCCGCCTGGGGGATTCTGGCAGGAGCGCAGGATTTCACCCAGGCCGGAGCCATAGAATATATTGTCGCCGAGAATGAGGGCGCATGGATCATTGGCGATGAATGGGGCACCGATGACAAAGGCTTCGGCGATGCCATTGGGGTGTTCCTGAATGGCGTATTCGAATCGGCAACCGAACTGGGATCCATCACCCAGAATGCTTTTGAACAAAGGAATGTCCTTGGGTGTGGAAATGATGAGAATTTCCCGGATATCCGCGAGCATTAAAATGGTCAGGGGGTAGTAGACCATGGGTTTATCATAAACAGGCAGCAACTGCTTACAACAGACATTGGTCAGCGGCCGCAACCGCGTCCCGCTTCCTCCAGCCAATAAAATTCCTTTCATACCCAGGTGAATACCTTAACTGCGGAAACCCGTCAGGGACAGTTCAATTTCATTTCCGCAGCAATCACGGATTCGCGGTCGCGCCGGCCAATCGCGACCAGCGGGGTGCCCGCGTATAAAGTCCACGGCTGGAGGGATTTGTGCACCAGGCTTCCAGCGGAAACGACGGCGCCTTCACCAATGGTTACCCCGGGAAGAAGGATGG
>JAJOIW010000100.1 GCA_021209225.1 Verrucomicrobiota bacterium | reverse complement strand
GCTCCGAAAGGCCCACCAGGGCAAAAAAAGAAGAAGAAACAAAAGTAGCTATGGTGTCCGGATTATGAGGCAACGGAGCTTGTCAGTCAGGGTAGTTTCAGTGTGCTCGAATTATGAGGCAACAGGATTGGACACATATGTATTTCACATTGCCGGGGCGGTTATGTTTGAATCTATATACTGTGAGCTCAATTGATTCCATGACAGCTGAGTGACGGAATAAATTTAAGCTCCATTCCAATTTCATGGTTTTTCAGGTTGGATGTGACATTCAAACTGCAATTGTGAAAGAGAATTGAATCGGGTGCCATCCGGGGATGGGAAACCCGCATGGGTTCTGATGGAATGGAACCGGGATGATTGGCGGAAAAAGAGAGGATTTTACAAATGAATGGGGATCACTATAGTGGGCGACAGTATGGAAAAATCACGATTCCTGACTCGCGACCAGGCTGAGCGGATACGGGAAGAATTTGGGACTCCTGCCTATGTTTACGATGAGCGGACCTTGACCGAGAATGCCAGAGCTGCTCTGGCATTCCCCAATGCTTATGGGCTGACGGTCCGGTATGCGATGAAAGCATGCCCCAATGCTGCCATTCTGCGGCATTTTCGTGAGTTGGGACTTCATATTGACGCTTCGTCGGGCTATGAAGTGCGCAGGGCCATGATGGCTGGGTATTCGGGGAGTGAGATTTCCCTGAGTTCTCAGGAATGGTTTGAGGATTTTCCAGCATTGCATGCGGCAGGCATCCGGTTTAATGCCTGTTCGATCCTGCAATTAAGGAAATTTGGTGAATTATTTCCTGGTCAATCTCTGGGACTGCGATTTAACCCGGGTCGAAGGCTCGGGGGGAACCGGGAAGACCAATGTGGGGGGACCTGAATCCAGCTTTGGCATCTGGCATGAGTGGATGGATGAAGTTCAGGAATGGGTCCAGCGATTTGATCTGAAAGTTGAGCGCCTGCATACGCATATCGGATCCGGCAGCGATCCTCAGATCTGGCAGCGGGTGGCTTCACTGAGTATGGATCTCGTGAAGAAGTTTCCAGGGGCGAAATCACTGAATCTTGGCGGTGGGTATAAAATCGGGCGGATGAGTCATGAAAAAACCACAGATCTTCAGCAAGTGGGGCAACCAGTCAAACAGGCCTTTGAAAAACTGGCTCATGAGACAGGCCGGCGTCTGCACCTTGAAATTGAACCCGGGACCTGGTTGCTGGGAAATGCCTGTTGTGTATTGTCGACGGCCCGCGACATCGTTTCAACTGGTCCGGATGGTTATCAATTCATCAAATCGGATACGGGTATGACCGAAATTCTGCGGCCCTCTCTCTATGCGGCACAGCATCCAATTTCCGTGATTTCCCGATCCGGTGAGACACATACCTCGCAGTACGTTGTTGTGGGCCATTGTTGTGAATCCGGTGACCTTCTGACGCCCGATGCACAGGATTCGGAAAAACTCGCGCCAAGGGAATTGATCCGAGCATTTCCTGGAGATCTGCTTGTCATTGATGGCGCGGGAGCCTATTGCGCCAGCATGAGTGCCAAAAACTATAACTCGTTCCCTGAGGCACCGGAAATCCTGCTCAAAGCCGATGGTTCACATCGCTTGATCCGCAGGCGTCAGACCCTTGAGCAGATTTTGGAAAATGAAATCCCGGCGTAGCGGATGTGTGAACCATGCCCATCGGCATCTGACTAGGGAGCGGGCACACGGCGCTCACCAGTTTCAAAATCAAATGGAAGAAAGTCGGGCACAATATGTGTCCCGGTTGTCATTTTGATGGGAGTGGGACAACCCTCGATTTCAAAGGTGAACTCGATCAGAAATGCGGTCCATCCCTGAGCTGGAGAGGGGATTCGGGTCCGGTAAAATCCCCGGTCATTCGGTCTGAGTTCTTCGGATGTCCACACTTTTCCCAGTGACTCGACCCGAAAATCCCGGGCATCGGGATTTGTTGCCTGCCAGAGTTTGACCGATGCGGGACTCACAGATGGTTGAGCGCGCAATTGACCGGTGCGCGTGACATTCCATGTGAGCTCAGGCAGGGGAATGTCATGGGCCAGACAATAAACAAAGGCGGTCAGAGAATCATAGGCATCTGTTTCCCTGAGTGAATGATCGGCGTTTGGAAAGTAGCGCAGGTATTTGTCGCCGAGCAGGTCATTCCAGTAAAATGTCCAGGAATCCGGGAGGAAGTACTGGTCTCCGGTGGCATTCAGAAGGTACTTGGGAAGGGTCAGTCGATCCCGGTTTTCGTATGGTTCCACAATTTGAAGCAATTCTTTGAACTCCTTGGATTCTCTCCACTGCATGATGGAATTGCGTTCGTAATCCCCCACAGCCGGGGCATAAAACCCATAGGCTTCCCAGTGATGCTGAAAGGATGGAACCAGGTTAAGCATGTCAATCACGATTGGGGCAATGCCAATAACCCGCTTGTCCACAATGGCAGTCGTCCATGTCGTCCAGCCACGTTTGGATGCGCCGGCAACAACATAATTCTGGACTTCGTATTTTCCTTCGCTTTCCCGCTGGATGAAGCTGGTAACGGTATCCATCGCCTTGACGGCGGCTTTAGTCATGGGGAGCCTGGGGAGCCAGAAGGGGTCTTTGGTGGCCAGGTATTTGTTCCAGGCGTATGCGATCAAGGCATCCTCGGTCAAGGGGCCGGATTTGCCTTCAAATTCCAATGGCTGGTTGGGAACCTGAGCCAGCCCCGTGACGACAGCCCCAACCTGCCGGGAAAGTTTAATCAGATTGTCATCAACCCGGTCGGGCACACCCTGACGATGAGCCCCACCACCAATGTAAAGAAGCCCGGTGCTCGTTCTAACCACCTCGGGAACGCTGACAGTCAGCCAGTGTTCCCACTCCACCCGATTGACAAGCGAGGGATCAAGCCACCGCTGGGATACCATGTGAATCTGATACAGGGTCACCCCATCCTTTTTCTGAGCGGTGACAACATCAAAACGATAGGCACCATCATCGATCCTGACCCACGCATCCAGAGGAGTGTCCTGCCCACGCACACTCATCATCAGGACCACCGCAAAAATGGGCAACCAGACCCACGGAGAATTTTTCATGTGCCAAAGGCTACCCGACGAAGCTCAATATTTGAAACACATTCCTTGCCACGAACAAAAAATTATCCTGCCAGGAATGACAGGCTCAGGATATGCGGGGAAGGCAGTTTTTTGAGAAGTATTTACGGAAGGCTGCCAGCCGATCGGTATTGATGAGGTCGACACCGTGGAACCTCAATGTGGTCCAGGCCAGGGATTTATCGGGTATGTTCCAGAAGCGAAGCATCAACCCCTGAGAATGAGCAGCCTCGACTATGGCTTGAAGTTTTGTCGACTGGACGCTGTCTATCGGAGCGTCACCATTCCAGGAGAAGTGGGATGCCCAGTTATCACTGACCCAGGCTATGGCTGGAGAGCCAGCCCAGGAGGGCTTGATCACTCCATCCTGATATATGTCTCCCACTCTGGCATCCAAAGCAGCCAACAACTTCTGACCAGCCGAAGTCAAAGCAAAGTCGCGATTGCCGGAAATCACCACAGAGACCGGCTTCCACACCGGATGACCGTCCACCCGGCGGGCAAAATCCGTCAACATGAATTCATATTTGGAAAGCTCATCGCGAAGCTGAATGAAAGTACTTGTGGCATCAGACTTGATATCAATCATCAACCAGAATGTTTTGTCGGGTGACTGGACGAATCCACCATTCTGAGCGATGCGTTGGGCCAGGGGCTCCAAGTATAATGAAGTGAGGGTGCGGGAGAGAACAACTTTATCGGCATCGTGGGCCACGAGCAATTGTCCTTGGATCTGGTGAATGTCTGCCTCGACACTGTTGAAGCCATTCTCAAGCGCATCCAGCAATGGCTTCGTCTGCTCATAATCATTGTGAGAGTGTCCGAAGGGAAACCAGACCGGGACGTTTCCACCCACGATCACCGCCTCAGCCAGACTGAGAAACATGGCCAATAAAACGACCATCAATAAAACCGGGGAATAAACCCGCCGCTGAAAATGATTCCAAATTTGCTCTTTCATAATAACCAACACATTCTTGACAACTCGTATGCGGGACTTGATCCACCCGCACAAAAACAATACACATTTGCCCGCATGTTGGGCAGCAAAAAATTCGCGTTCCCATCTAACTATCACACCACCAACGAAATTTAATTTTTGCGGAGACGCATAAAAAATCAGGTGGTCTCGAAATCCACTTCACCAGAGCAACGGACCCGGCCGTGCATCGATAGTGGATATGTTTGTGAAACAAATTCCACACCAACAGGTTGTGGATGCAAAGAAGGTTTTTTTGACGACGAAAGTACGCTCCCGGGGTGGGGAATTCCGCTTGAAACCTGCACCGGATGAAACGCATACGATGTGTGTGATATTCTATAAAGACATCTGTGACAATATGTTCACCATTCCGTCGCAGAAAAATTCTGAAATAACGAAGTTTGACAGTTCAAAAAATCAAGGCACCTTGGCCCACGATGAAAACGATACTCAAATTATGCATTGCAGTTGTCGCCATGGGCGTTCTGTCCGGTTCTGCCGGATCACTTTATGAAATTCCTTTCAAGGACATAGAAGGAAAAGAAATGACTCTTGAGAAGTTCAAGGGAAAGACTGTTCTGGTGGTCAATGTTGCCTCCCGCTGCGGGTACACCCCTCAATACAAGGGGCTTCAGGAGCTTTACACAAAATACAAAGATAAAGGGTTGGTCATAGTCGGCTTCCCATCCAATGACTTCGGCGCCCAGGAGCCAGGCACGGACAGTGAGATTCTTGCTTTTTGCAAGTCAAAATTTGATGTCACCTTTCCCATGATGTCCAAAATCACAGTTAAAGGCGATGGCAAGCATCCGTTTTATAAGGCGCTCACTGAGAAGCCAGCTCCATTCCCCGGAGAGGTTTCCTGGAATTTCAACAAGTTCCTGATTGGCAAAAATGGTGAGATACTGGCCCGCTACAAATCGGGGGATGCTCCGGATTCAAAAAACCTCATCTCACAGATTGAAAAAGATCTTGGTGTTTAATCTTCCGGCACAATAAATATGAAAAAATGAACCCTCTTCCATGAGGGTTTTTTTGTGATTGGATCACGGAGGTGTCGGCCAGTTTTTCAATTTGATTTTATAGATGCGATCATAAAGTTTGCCGGTGACCAGGAGTTCATTTGTGGTCTCGATCCAGGCGATACCATTGAGCACATCCACACTGGGACGCCTCAACCGGGCATCATCGGCTATGGATTGGCAATCGATAAAATGCATCACCTCACCGGATTCCGGAGAAATGAAAATAATTTTGTTGGATGTCCAGACGTTGGACAGGATCCATCCGCGGATGAATTCCAACTCATTCAAACTGCCGACAGGAATGCCATCGCGATGAACTTCCAGCCGGCGGGTGACCCGGTATGAAACTGGATCGATAAACTGAAGAATCGGCAACCCACAGCTGAGAATCAGCGATTGACCATCGTGAGTAAGGCCCCATCCTTCCGTGGCTATCCTGAATTGCCCCAATCGTTTCAGGGATAGCTTATCATAGACTATGGCATATCTGTTTTCCCAGGTGAGCTGGAAAACTTTATCCCCCAGCACCGTGACGCCTTCACCAAACACATCGTCGTCCATCCGGATGGTTCGCAGAGAGGCGCCATCCTGCAGGTTTAATTCCATGAGTCTGGACTGCTCGTACCGCCCTGTCCCTAACCAGAGGCTGTCCTGAGTCACAGTCAATCCCTGAGTGAAACTCTGATCGGGCAGCGGAATGTATCCAGTCACTTCAAATTCCAGAGGCTTCAACCCGGAGACTGGAAGGATTTTTTCTCAGCCGCACATCCACTCGATGACAACAAGCCCAGTATAAGGCTGGAAAGACACAGATAACTGGTCAGGCATAAATATGGATTTCCGGGAGTCCTCATGGTTTAAAGCGGTTGGATCCACATTTCCACCGGGCAATGATCCGAGCCAGTGATGTGAGGATGAATATTGGACTCAACCACCAGCGGCATCAGCCTCGTGGATGCACAGAAATAATCGATACGCCATCCCACATTCCTGGCGCGTGCCTGCCCCCGATACGACCACCAGGAATAATGACCACCTCCCGATTCAAAATGACGGAATGTATCGACAAATCCGGCATCCAGAAGTCGACTGAAGCTCTCCCTTTCCTCATCTGTGAATCCAGGATTGCGCCGATTGGATTTGGGATTGGCAATGTCAATTTCCTGATGTGCCACGTTGAGATCGCCACAGAAAATGACGGGTTTCCGGGCATCCAACCGGCAGAGGAAGTTGCGGAATTCCTGATCCCAGTGGTTCACCCTGAAATCGAGTCTGGCGAGTTCATTCTGGGAGTTTGGGGTATACACATTCACCAGATGGAATGCCTCCATTTCCAAGGTCACAACCCGGCCTTCTTTGTCGAGTTCGGGAATACCGAGTCCGTAGAGGACATTCAAAGGCTGATGACGGGTCAGAACAGCCACCCCTGAATACCCTTTTCTCACAGCTGGGTTCCAATAGAACTGATACCCGCCTGGCAGGAATGAGGAGTCCACCTGGTGGGCTTCAGCTTTCACCTCCTGAAGGCAGAAAAAATCTGGCTGTGTGGCTTCAAAATACTGTTCCAGCCCTTTGCTGAGGGCGGAACGTATCCCATTCACATTCCAGGAGATGAATCGCAGATTACTCATGAACTTTGTCCGGGGATTGTGGCTTCAAGTCGGGAGTCGGATCAAGTGATTCCTTGGATGAACGCAGTTTTTTCAGGATGAGGCATCCAATCCAGACAATGGTGAAGAGCCCACCGGAAGCGACAGCGATCATCCCACTTGTCGAGGTGGAGGCGAATCCCAACATGGAGGGGACCACTCCAGCCAGTGCGTGTCCGACGACCGCGGAAAGGGCGGCCATGCCACAAGCGGCCCACAACATGGGAACCAATCGCCGGGTCATCAGAAAGGCAGTGGCCGCCGGAACGATGAGCATGGCGATGACGATAATGCTTCCGACAACTTCAAAGCAGGCGACGGTTGTCAGTGCCACCATCACCATCAATCCATAGTTCACCAACTCGGATGGAATCCCCAAT
Source organism: Verrucomicrobiota bacterium (assembly GCA_021209225.1). GTDB lineage: Bacteria > Verrucomicrobiota > Verrucomicrobiia > Limisphaerales > JAJOIW01 > JAJOIW01. The sequence goes on along the minus strand of JAJOIW010000100.1, from coordinate 3,428 downwards.
GTGGTCGCCAGACCGGGGTCAAAGGAACAGATCTTGAGTTCTTTGAAAAAGAGGAGGACCAGGAGGACATTCAGCAGCACCATGGCGCCGGTCAGGATGACAGCCTCCGGGACTTCCCAGGATCCAAGATGAAGGGTCAGAACCGGCGTCAGTTCGATGGCTCCATAGAGAACACAACTTGCATCAAGATCCACATTCCGCGCCCCTTTTTCGATCAGAACCAGGCCAAATGCGAATAATGTGGTGAAGACAATGCCCATAGCAGCTCCGCGGTCGACTTTTCCAAACCGGCTGATCCACTGGGTGAAGACCGCTGTCATAACCCCAACAAACGCGGCACCAATAAACATGGCCACACTCGTGCGGCTGCCTGTAACCAGATACGCCAGGGCCAGACCCGGCAATACGGCATGACTGATCGCATCACCCATCATGCTCATGCCACGCAATAATAAAAAGCACCCCGGAATGGCACACGCCACCGCACTCAGCACCCCTACCAGGACAATCCAGGCATCGTAACTTCCCCAATCCGTCAGCGGGTTAATCATCCTGTCGGGCCCTCCACATCGGTTGAGATTGATTTTGTGGATGAACCTGGTTCGCCGGGTTGCGGCTGCGGTTGGGATGAGCGCACCTCATGCGGACTTGGGGGCAGAAGGGTTGATGCCTCCATTTGTGCCAGTTCATCCTCGAGCTGGCGGACAATCTCCGGGCCCAGCACATGCTCCACCATATCCGCATCGCGATCGACATGACTCGGGGCAATATCCGCGAAGCGGATCATAAAATGCTCCCACAGCCGGTGGTTTCTGGTGACTCGCGAGGCTTCCCCAAATCCGGATTCTGAAAGCCCCAAATGGCCGGGTCTGGGCAGTTCAATGTAGCCCAGCCGCCGGGCTTTGTTCACCAGTCGAACCACTTCGGATCGCGACCAGGACCGGTGACTGACCACCTCATCCAGCGGGACCGGGTAATTCCGCACAGGACCCACCTGGGAATCCTGAGTATCCTCAAGAATTTCAAATACAGCGCGGAGCAGATGCTGGCGGCCCACCTTGGTGGATAACCTGCGATGACGGATCCATCTGGGAAAAACTCCTTTGGCCGGACCACATATCAGACTGACTCCAAAAAATCCGGCAGAAACCAATACAATCACGGCCCCGGCCGGCAGTTTTGAGAAGAGGGCACTCAGGGAAGCTCCAATCCACCCACTTAATCCCCCAATCACACCCGACAACATCAACATCACCTTCAAATCATGGGTCCAGAACCGCGCCGCAGTCGACGGGATGATTAAAAAAGCAATGACCAGAATCAATCCCACCGACTGCAGCCCGACGATTGTCACCGCTCCAACCATTGCCACCATCAGCAAATCCAAGCCCAGCACCGGCCATCCCTGCGAGGCCGCAAATCCTTCATCAAAACACAACAAGGTCAGCTCCTTCAGAAATAACAGAGAACAAAGGATTGAGAGCACACACACCCCACCGATCAGCAGAAAATCCGACCAGATCATGGATGCAGTCTTGCCTGTGATAAAGGATTCCAGGCCAGCGGCACTTGCCTCCGGCATGGTCTGAACCATGCTCAGCATGGCCACCCCGGCTCCGAAGAATACACTGAGCACGATTCCCATGGCGGCATCGTCTTTCAGCCGGGTGGTCCGGCGGATACATAAAACCAGGAAAACCCCTCCAATGCCTGTGAATCCCCGCCCCCCAGCAACAAAGCGGCGAGATTTTTCCCGGGCTCCCCCATGCGGACCAGAATGAAAAATGCCAGGACAATTCCGGGCAGAGTGGCATGGGAAAGGGCATCCCCGAGAAGCGAGCGCTTGCGAAGCAGAAGGAAGGTGCCGACCAGGCCTGAGGCTACACCCAGAAGACTGGTTCCCAAAACTACCAGTCGGGTGTTGTAATGACGCAGCAGGATGGTCTCCACAAAAACCGTGGTGTCAAAGCCACCCGATTCACTCACTGGGACCTGCCCAGTGAGCATGCCCGGAAACATAAGCAGGGCCACGCAAGCCAGGCTCATACCTGTGGCAACCCGCGGGATTCCCCATGTATGACGGTCCTGCACCACTCTCATCGGGAAACCTGTTTCAACGCCTCTGCGGCCTCGGTCAGGACACTCAACTTCCCCCCATCATGTCTTCTGGAGATTCTCCGGTGTGAAGATGTCTTTCACCGGACCAGAGGCAACGACCCGCATGTTCAGCAGGACCAGCCAGTCAAAATACCGGGTGACCGTGGCCAGATCGTGATGCACAACGATACAGGTCCGCCCGGTGTTTTTAAGCTCGCGCAGCAATTCCACGATGGCCAGCTCAGTTGCGGCATCCACTGCACTGAAGGGTTCATCCATCAAATACAGTGCCGAATCCTGAGCCAATGCCCGGGCCAGGAAGACCCGCTGCTGCTGCCCGCCCGACAGTTGCGAAATCTGGCGGTTGGCCAAATGGTCAATACCCACTTTCTTCAGGCATTCCATAGCCTGGGCCAGATGCGGACGTTTCACCCGGCGTATCCAGCCAATCCGGGCATACATCCCCATCGCCACCACCTCCAGGGCACTGACGGGAAAATCCCAGTCAACAGATTCGCGCTGTGGCACGTAGCCGACCAGCTTCCGGTGGTCCTTGTACGGCTTCCCATATATCCTGATCTCCCCCGATGTGCGGGGAATCAAATCCATGCTGGCTTTAAGCAGAGTGCTTTTCCCTGCCCCATTCGGTCCAACGATGGCAACCAGCTTCCCTTCGGGAATATTGAGTTCAATGTCCCAGAGAACCGGCTTCAGGTTGTAGGCAACCGTCAAATCATGGATGACTAACGGGAGCTCATTCGGGTGCTCCTTCTCGCACAGGATATCGCGCTTCTGATCGACAAATTTTTTCATAACCAAACCTGGACCTGGACTAATGCTTCATGGGACCGGGGGACAATTTCCCCTGGAATCCACGCTCCGGCGCCACCCCACCCAGTGCCCGGGTCAGCATCGTGATGTTGTGGTCAATCATACCGACATACGTGCCTTCGTATGTGCCCTGCGGCCCCATGGCATCTGAGAAAAGTTCAGCTCCGATCACCACCTGATGGCCGCGGGCGGCAGCTCCCTCCACCAGTGCCCGCACATTTTTATCCGATACAGACGACTCCACAAAAACCGAAGGTATCCGCAGGGTCACCAGATAATCCACCAGCTCTTCGATTTCCCGGACTCCCGCCTCCGACTCCGTGCTCAATCCCTGAATCCCACGCACCTCCAGTCCATATGCCCGCCCCAGGTAATGAAACGCATCGTGTGCCGTCACCAGTATCCGCTGCCCATCCGGTATTCGTCGCAAGACTCTTCCGGCAATAATCATCCAGTTCCTTCAGCTTCGCCAGGTACCCATCCAGATTCGCGGCATATTC
>JAJOIW010000234.1 GCA_021209225.1 Verrucomicrobiota bacterium | reverse complement strand
CAGTGGAAACCCTCAAAGCAGCTGAGATTTTAGTTTCAGAAGGATTTGTTGTGCTTCCGTATATCAATGCCGATCCGGTGCTGGCGAAAAGGTTGCAGGAGATCGGGACGGCAACAGTCATGCCTCTCGGTTCGCCGATTGGCTCCCACCAGGGTCTGGCGACCCGCGACCAACTCCGAATCATCATTGAGCAAGCTGAGGTTCCAGTTGTGATTGACGCAGGCATTGGAGCCCCCTCGCATGCAGCCGAGGCTATGGAACTGGGTGCCGATGCAGTTCTGGTGAACACAGCTATTGCCGTGTCCTCGAATCCCAGTCATATGGCGAAGGCTTTTGCTGCCGCTACTTTTGCTGGCCGGTTGGCATTTGAAGTGGGCATATCCACTCCGTCCCGTCTGGCACATCCCACCTCACCACTCACTACATTCCTCAATTCCTAGTTCGCCAAGACGGGCCACACCGCATCTATTGAAGCGGCGAAAGTGAAATCTGCACCGATTTCTCTCAGGACGGGAATTCAGGATCGACCTCTGATTTGGAAAGGAACATAATCCCGGACACAAGGATATGAAGACATCGATCGCAATCACCATGATTATAGTTGGGGCAATTCTCATATTTGGACCTGCTGCGGCAGATCATATGGCCCGGGCACAGGTTGTCACCGTCATGACAGAAAAGAATACAACATCTGTGAAACTGGATCCGCCGCCCATGAGTGATCTTTATCGGTTCGGGTGCTGGATTGCCGGAATCTCCATGATGGGGGCGGCAGTCCACATGTCGCGCAGTCGGGTTCGCTCCAGTAAAGATGAATGAACCGGTCCCACTATGTGAACCCAGGCATTCCATGTGTCTGAAAATCCGGTCGTGCCTTCTGCCTGGTCGGGGTGATTCTCCCAGCAAACCGCGCTTTAAATGGCCTTCATGCATTTGAGCCACCAGCGAAACCGCGGCGTCAATTCCTCCAGCGTGTGAGGGATTATTTTGTACGGTCGTGATGGCATGGTGATTTTCGAGGTGCGACCATCGGGATCACGAACTATGATGAAAGCATGCATCAGGTCCAGATCACGTCAGGATTGTTGATACGGATTTTTTATTCCGTGCTTTGGTGTCTCATATGCATGGTGATAGACAGCGATGGGTGGGCTCAGCCTATACAGAAAACTGCGGGTGCAACGCATCGGTTTATGCGGACCCTTTCACCGGGCGCTTCTGGATCCGGCCTGCTTCTTGAACCCATGGCCTCCTCCCTGACTGGGGTTGATTTTGCGAATGAACTGAAGGAGGCGACCCATTTAAATAACCAGATCACTTTGAATGGGAGTGGAGTTGCCGCCGGAGACTACGACAAGGATGGGCTCTGCGATCTTTATTTTTGTGGTTTGGATTCCGGAAACCGTTTATATCGGAACACGGGAGGGTTCCGATTTGAAGATGTGACGGAAAAGGCAGGAGTTCAGTGTGCCAACAGGTTGTCAACAGGTGCTGTGTTTGTCGATTTCAACGCAGATTTTTTTCCCGACCTCCTGGTCAATTCGATCGGGCAAGGCACATTGGTTTTCGTCAATAATCGGGATGGCACCTTCAGTGAAGTGACCAATGGGATTGGCTTTAACCGAGGGAATGCTGGCATGAGCTTTGCAATCGCCGACATGGATGGCGACCAGTACCTGGATTTTACATCACCAACTACCGGGCCAAGGCACTGATGGATCAACCCGGAACCCGGTTCAGTTTTGAGAACGATGGGCAGCAGGGGAAACGGATTTCTCACGTGAATGGACGGCCGGTGGCGGGAACACCGGACGAACACCGGTTTGTTGTGAGATTGGATGGGGGCATAAGTGAACTGGGTGAACCAGACACAATTCTGCTGAATAAAATGGGGAGGCGGTTTGAACGCATCCCGCAAGCTGGCCCGATGTTCCGGGACGCTGGAGGTGCAGCCATATCGGATGAGTTCCGCGATTGGGGGCTCTCTGCCCGGTTCCACGATCTCAATCGTGACGGTTTGCAGGACTTATATGTTTGCAATGACTTTGAAACCCCCGATCGATTGTGGCTGCAGGTGACACCTGGTGTTTTTCAACTGGCTCAGGACCGGTCCTTTTTCCCGGCAGAGTTTTTTTCCTCCATTGGGGGTGGGATTGTGCCGACTTCAACAGGGATGGGTGGGATGACATACTCATTGTGGATATGCTTCCCTTGAACCCACTCGATCGTCAGAATACTTTGCCGTCAGGCAGGTCGCAATTTGAGGAGCCGGAGTTTCGTGGTCCACCACAGCATTCGTGGAATACCTTACTCTTGAATGATGGTGGGGCAGGGTGGTACGATGTCGGTCCATTTTCCGGGCTGGCGGCCTCCGGGTGGTCCTGGGCTGTGGCCATTCTGGATCTGGATCTGGACGGCCTGGAGGATGTGTTGATCACCAATGGTGTGGAGCGGGACGGCCGTAATCGGGATATCTCATCCAGACTGGCGGCTATGCGGCAATCCGGAAAACATTCACAGGCAGACATGATACGTGCCAGGTCGATGTTTCCGCGGCTTTCGACTGCGGATATGGCATTCCGAAATCTTGGAAACCTGCAGTTTGAGGTGCGGCCGGATTGGGGTTTTAATACTGAAGGTATTTCCAACGGCATGGCACTTGGGGATCTGGACAACGATGGTGACCTGGACATCATTGTCAATCATTTGAATCGTCCGGCATCCATTCTCCGCAACAATTCCACAGGTCCCAGAGTTCAGGTCCGCCTGGTGCACCAGTCACCAAACACCTGTGGTATCGGCGCAACGGTGCACATGAGGAATGGTGAATTCAGGGCAACCCGACAGATTTCGGCTGGTGGGAGATACCTTTCCAGCGATCAACCTGTGGCAGTCTTTCCCGTTCCTCATCCGGATCAGTCGGTCACAATCGATGTGCATTGGCCGGATGGCATCAGCCAGGTCATTGAGGGGGGCGGATTCCCTGGAATTCTTGAAGTGTACCGGGGCCCTGGCATTGAGGCTGGGGACCCGCTCACGAGTATTCCGCGGGGATACCGGGAGAAAAGTTCACCACTCATGAACCAGTCCTTCGTTCTCGCCCCGCCATCTTCATCAATGAGAGAGCCCATAACAGGAGCCGTGCTGCCTGAGAAGTATAAACCCTATGATTTTCAGTTTCTGGGTAACCGTTTTTCACCGGGACCGCAGAAGAGCTTCATCTCCGGAGGAGCCAGGTGGATATATGAGATGACCCCTGATGCTGATGTACCCATTTCCACCGGGTTGGTCCATCCTGCACTGTCCAAGGATCCGAATGAACAGCTCAGAGATTCGCTCCCTTGCGATGGATTCACAGCGAATCTCTACTGCCAGGGATCCGATCCATCCCGGCCATCCGGGAGGATTGTCCTCGTGGGCAGGGAAGGAAGGACCGTATTCGAACAGGATCTGCCACCGCACCTGGAGCCTGCAAAGCTATTGATTGCCCCTCTCGGTGGATCTCAACGCCATCACCTGCTTGTTGCGTATCGATGGAATTATCAGAACCCGGCCCGCCCGCCGGGGCTTACTGTATTTTCCCGGAATCTTCAGGACGAATGGGTGATGGATACACTCTGGACCCACCGATTCGCCGATGTCGGAATCACACAGGATATTGAAACGGCGGATTTGGATCAGGATGCTTATCCGGAATTGATCGTGCCAGGATTCATATTGACAGCTCCCAGAATACTGTCAGCGCAACAGGGTCAAGTTGTCGATAAGACACTCGATTTCGGGCTTCACCTCAAGCCGGGACCATGGATATCGATCACTTGTCTGGATCATGATGGCGATCCACAAACACCTCCAGGCCTGCTGTTTGGCAATTCCGGCGGAAACAATTCTCTCCCCACCTGGGGAAGCTGCAGGGTTGGCCTGCTTTATCCACTGTCTCAGCTCACAGGCCCAGTCATTGAAGTGGCAGAAATGGATGACAATATGAACTATTATCCGTTGCTGTCCTGGGATCAGGTGAGTGCATTATTTCCCTTTCTGGGTCGCCGGTTTCCGAGTATTCATGAATTCTCCCGTTCTCCGGTTGCTGAGTGGATTCCCTTTGAATTTGGAATTCAGCCGATTGAAACATTGGACACGGCCCTGCTGGTGCCGGATGGGGTGGGCGGTTACCGATCGGCACAACTGCCAGCATCCGTGCAGCTGTTTCCTGTGCGCGACGCTGCAATGGGGGATCTGAACCGGGATGGAATCCGGGATCTTGTCATTGCAACCGGGTGGCACCATGGCCGGACCGGGGATCCGATGCACGATCATGTGGTCTTTCCAATTTTGCTTCTGGGCACCCGCACAGCAGACGACTGGATCGCACAACTGCCGCATCAATCCGGATTCTCCTACAGCTCAGGCATGGCGGCCGTATTGGTGGACGATTGGGACCGCGATGGAAGTGACGATGTTCTTTTTCTCCAGGAGATGGTGATCTGCATCTCTACTGGCATAAGTAATGGCATGTGATGGATTGCCCCTCCGGCCTGCAGGATCCTGTAAGAAATCATATCAATTGAATTTTTCCGCCCCGGCGACTCATGGCCAATCCGCTATCCAAATCGAAAGTTGAAAGTGAATAGTGACTGTGATTGGATATGAGGCTGATGAGGACTCCCGGCTCCGGGGGGGGCGGATAGCTGAGCGGGAAGCATTATGGATAAACATAAAATCATAGAATTGGTGTGCCGGCAATTGCAGGCTGATTTGCAGATATATTTCCGCGCTGCTCATGCGGCTCGATTCGAGGCCACCCATGAGCAGAGTAAACCGGAAAATAAATACGATACGCGTGGTCTGGAGGCCTCGTACCTGGCGCGTGGGCAATCCCGTCAGGCCCAGGAGACTCAAGCGGCTCTCTCTGCATTTGAGCAATTGGGGACGCAGTTATACTCGGGTAACAAGCCGATAGATATTTCTGATTTAGTGGAACTGCAATCCGCTTCTGGTTTCGAAAGAATGCTGGTTTTCATCGGGCCGTCGGCTGGAGGGACTGAAGTGGAACTGGATGGTCAGGAGGTGGTTGTCGTCACCCCATCCTCCCCCATAGGCAGCCAGATAGTGGGCCAACTCAGTGGTCATCAGGTGCGTCTGCCTGGGGCGGCTCCCGAAAACCACTGGACCATCGCCCGGATTTGGTGATTCACGAATCGAATACGGGTCAGTTGGTTTTGCTGGTTGCATTGGTTCTGGCATACAGGTATTCCATTGCCAATGAACTCAATGACCGGATATGGCCGTGGTGAAGGATCCGACGGCATCCTCAAAGTCACGACCGAAATCCAGTCCGTCAATCGTCGGCAATCGGAAATTGTCATCAACCTGCCCCGGGGGTTTGATGGACTGGAAAGTGCGCTGCGCAAGCAGATCAGTGAGCAGGTCTCCCGGGGGCGCCTCACCGTGCGCTTCAACATTGAGGACCTCCAGGGAAAGATCACCTCTCAGAACTTCAACAGCGCCGTGGCCGAAAACTACCTCGATCAATTGCGCCAATTCGCCACCCGCTTTCAATTGAGCCACGACATCTCCCTGGGGGAAATTGCACGGCTCCCCGGAGTTTTTGAATCCTCAGTCGCATCCTTGGACGTGGAGCAATTTCTTCAGGTCTTTTCCACATCGTTGGATTCCGCTATGCAGGCGTTTCTGGCATCGAGGAGAGTCGAGGGGGAGCATCTGAGGGAATTCCTCCAATCATCCGTCCGGAAACTCCGGGAATTAGTGGTGGAAATCCGGACTCAGGCCCCCCGGGTGCTGGAACATCATCGGCGCCAACTGGAAGAACGACTGCGGAAAGCCGAGCTGGAACCTGAGAAGCTGGATTCCTCCCGACTGGCCCAGGAGATAGTTCTCATAGCCGATCGATGTGATGTATCCGAAGAACTGGACCGCCTGGAAAGCCATTTCAGGAAATTTGACCAGTGTATCCAATCCCAGGAAAGCCAGGGGCGGACACTCGACTTTTTAGCTCAGGAGATGTTCCGGGAAATCAACACCACCGGATCGAAGGCCAACGATGCTGGTTTAAGCCACCTGGTCGTCCAGTTGAAAACAGAGTTGGAAAAATTCCGTGAACAAGCTCAGAATATCGAGTAGTTTGATCCATCCATGATTGGGAAACTCTGGGGATATCCATCTGTGACCGGCAAGATCAACTGAATTATGTCTGAAGCCATACGCAATATTCTGCTGATAGTTTCGGCTCCATCCGGAGCTGGCAAAACCACCTTATGCCAACACCTCCTGTCCAATAACAAGAACCTGACTCGGGCTGTCACCTGCACAACCCGCAAACCCAGAGAAGGAGAAGTCGATGGGCGGGATTATTATTTCTTCGATGCGGAAACTTTCCTGCTCAAAGTGCAATCCGGCGAATTCCTGGAACACGCCACCGTCCATGGAAACAGCTATGGAATTCTGAAATCCGAAGTCATCAGCCGTCTGGAATCCGGGAAGGATGTCCTGCTCAATATCGACGTTCAGGGCGAAGCTTCCATACGCCAGAAAGCTCTCGCCGACCCCATACTCTCGCCGGCTTTGGTCACTCTCTTCCTGGTCACTCCCACTCTCGAGGAACTCGAAAACCGGCTGCGTAAACGTGGGCTCGATTCAGATGAGGTGATTCTCAATCGCCTTCGGGCCTCACGCATCGAAATCCAGTCCTGGCGCAATTTTGATTACCTCATCGTTTCACGCTCCATCGATGAGGACTTGAGGCGCGCTCAAGTTATCCTGGAAGCAGAAAAATTAAAATCAACCCGATCCATCAATCCGCTCGAACTGACCTGAGAATCCGAGAGGTATCGAGCAGGGATGCGGGCATCATCACCAACTAGTGCATTTCTATGGAATCTGGTTCAAATGAGAACCCATCACGGGGGCATATCGTATTGGGGGTCACGGGATCCATTGCGGCATACAAGGCGATTGACATCTGCAGCCAATTGACAAAAGCCGGGTTTCGGGTCGAGACAGTGCTCTCCTTGGAGGCGCAGAAGTTTGTGACTCCACTGCCATTTCAGACACTGTCCCGGAATCCCGTTGTCACGGACCTCTATGATGAGGAAGAGGGATGGAAGCCTACTCACATCCGTATGGCGGATGAGGCGGATATCCTCCTGATTGCCCCGGCGACCGCCAACTGCCTGGCAAAATTGAGTCATGGATTGGCTGACGACGCCTTGACGTGCATTGCACTGGCGCTGAATACTTCGGCGAAGCTGGTTATTGCACCTGCGATGAATGGCAAGATGTGGCTTCACCCGGCCACTGCTGCCAACGTGAGGATTCTTCTGGATCGTGGGGCCAGCTTCATTGGCCCGGAAGAGGGGATGTTGTCCTGCGGATATGAGGGAGTAGGGCGCCTCTGGCCTGTGGATGGCATTGTCCAGCATGTGGTAAACTTAATGACATGCTGAATATCACCCGACAACTTTCAGCGGCTGTGGAAGCCCAAAAATCCGGTCATGGTTTCCACCCATTCCGTAAGGCTCGAAGTATTCTGATCACGCCCCAGATTGGCCGCTTCATCTCGGCTGAGCGCGATCTTGGAATTCCTGTCCGTTTTGTCTACGTGCTGCTCGTCTTTTTATATCTTTTTTATGGGTTTTCAGATGAGGTGGCGGCCCGAATTGAAACCATCTACGAGGAGACTCTGGAGACGTATCACGAGGAGACCCTGAATCTTGCCAAAAAAATATTTCTCATCTATGTGGTGATGAATTTCCTTTATTTTGCGATGTTGCTGAATTCCAGGCGCATTCCATTCCGCATCATGTTGTATGGAGCATTCACCATGGCCTTGCTGGATGGGTTGATGTTCTGTTGTCTGATCGTGATTGAGGATGGGTTCAGCTCCTCATTTTTCTGGGTTTATTTCGGGATGATATTGCGCAATGCCTATGCGGTATCGGATGCGTTTTTCCAGCTGACATTAAACATTTCTGTGGTTCTGATGTATACCATTGGCGGGATATTCGGGACGAGATTGTTGCGCTATGACGAGCTTCGGGATTCGTTGTTGACGTCGGTTGAGCGCGGCATGGACGACCAGATACAACATATACTCGAGCAGCAGATTATTGATCGAATGATTTTGCTCATAGTCCTGGTCCTGTTCTGTTTTGCCTTTCAGGTGCTTTTTGACCGGCAGAGGCGTCTGCGGGAAGAACAACTCGAATTGAGCATCAGAAATGAGCATCTCAAAGGCATGGGACGACTGGCGGCTGAAATTGCCCACCAGCTGAAGAATCCCCTCAGCATCATCAGTAATGCCTCCTATAATCTCCAGAAAAACCCGCAAAACCGGGAATTGCTGCTATCCCAATCAGCTATTATCCGCGACGAAATCCGGAGATCTGACAGCATACTCAAAAATCTGATCCATGACGCGAGCGATTCGGTTTCGCCTGTCCGGAAACTCAATCTTCGCAAAGTCATTGATGAGGCCGTGCTACAGGCGATTCCTCGGGAGGTTTTCCCGGCGGTGAAGGTTGTTTATGAATCGCCGGTCAATCCTGAGTTTCACCTGCTGATGCAATCGCGCCATCTGTCTGAAATCCTCGTCAACCTCCTGGTGAATGCCCGTGAAGCCATGAATAATGATGGCCAGATCACTATCGATTGCGGACGCGCCAGTGAAACATCCCTTTATATTTCTATCGCGGATGCTGGGCCCGGTATTCCCGCCAAAATCCAAACGCGCATTTTTGAGGCTTTCTTTTCCACAAAACCCAACGGAACCGGCCTCGGTCTTGGGATAGTTAAAAAGTATGTGGAGTTATATGGTGGGTTTATCTCGTTGGATTCCTCGCCAGCTGGAACCCGATTTCACATAGTCTTTCCTGAAAAACTTTCGACAGCGCATATATATGAAAAATAGTCTTCCTCCATTACTTCTGGTTGATGACGAAGCCAATATGAAATCCACACTCGAGCCGATCTTCCATTCGGAGGGGTACCAACTCGACTTTGTTCAGAGTGCTGAAGATGCCATCCAGAAGATCCAGTCGCATGAATATTTCCTGGTGATCACGGATTTCAGATTGAGCGGCAAGGATGGATTTCAACTGGTGGATTTCGTCAAAAATAATAAACAGGATCTGCCTATCGTCATGATAACAGCCTATGCCAGTGCCCGGCATGCTGTGGAGGCCATCCAGGCTGGAGCGATGGACTATTTATCCAAACCATTTGAGCCGGAGGAATTGCTGCACGTGGTCTCCCGGGCTGCCGAGCGGTATAACCTGCTCGCGACCAACCGTGCGTATCGTGAGAAAATCTACGAGAAGTTTGGTCTCGATAATCTGGTGGGCGATTGTGAGAACATCCGTCAACTCAAGGACATGATCCGCACGGTGGCGCCCACAGATGCCACTGTTCTGATTGTTGGAGAAAGTGGAACCGGCAAAGAGCTGGTGGCCGGGGCATTGCACCAGCTCAGTCATCGTTCTCCCAACAGGTATATCCGCATCAATTGTGCGGCTATCCCCCACGACTTGCTTGAAAGTGAACTCTTTGGCCATGAAAAAGGCTCATTCACCGGGGCACTCAGGCAAAAAATCGGCCGGGTTGAGGAAGCCGACAATGGGACGCTCTTTCTGGATGAAATTGGTGAGATGAGCCGGTCACTCCAAGCCAAATTGCTCCGGTTCCTGGAAGATGGCACCTTCTTCCGCATCGGTGGCAATGATGAACTCAAGGTCAATGTGCGCGTCCTCGCGGCAACCAACCGCAATATTCTGGAGGCCATCCGTTCGAATGAGTTCCGGGAAGATCTTTACCACCGGCTGAATGTGGTCCAATTGCAGCCGGCTCCATTGCGCGATCGCGGGAAGGATGTCTTCCTCCTGGCCAATCATTTTCTGGATCATTTCTGTAATTCCATGAATCGAAGCCGGCTCTTTTTTTCCAAGCCGGCCAAGGCATTGATTCTGAATCACAGCTGGCCAGGAAATGTGCGCGAATTGCGCAATGCCATCGAGCGGGCCGTCATCATGGAACGAACCCAGGAAATCCAGGTCTCCAGCCTGCCTGAATTCCATAAATCGCCTGGCATCAGTGGTTCCAAAGTATACCCCGAACTGGAATTACCGGTCGATCTGGAGAAAGAACTCGATGATTTCGAGAAATACCTCATTTTGAAAGCCCTCCGGAACAGTGAGCGCAGTATCAGCAAGGCTTCCTCCGTCCTGGGTATTTCACGTCACGCGCTCCGGTATCGCATGAAACGTCTGGATCTCCTTCATCATGCGGATGATACAGCGAATGATTAATTGACGACTGCTCTCACATGAATTATGGCTATTCCGTGTCCGTCTGGTTTCAGGCTTCCGGTACAGGATCTTAAAAGGAAAAAACTCGTTGCAAACCGCATTTGATTATCTGGATTACTTCAATCTGCCGGATTTTAACCCGGCAATGAAGGAAGTGCTCATCCTGGTTGGAGCTCTGGTGATAGTGGGCTTGTTGTTATTGTCATTTGTCCGGAAGGCACACGACGCACCCCGGGTGGAGTCACGCGGGAGCAGTTCCGGGTCGAGTCGCAGCCGTTCGCGTTCCATCCAAAAGGAACTGGTGGGTGTCGAGGATAAGGGGGATGGCACCATGCGCCGGAAATTCCGCAGGCGACGAAAAAGTCACCGACCCCGCA
>JAJOIW010000151.1 GCA_021209225.1 Verrucomicrobiota bacterium | reverse complement strand
TTCTCCATCCCCTCCCCGGCCCACGAAACTCTGGCCAATCCACCCCATACACCCCACCTCCCCATGCCCCATTCCAAAACCTATCCCCACAACCCCCACACCAGAATATCCGTTTCCATCTCGTGATCATGAGCCCCATTCTTACACCACCCCCAATATTCCTGCCAGCCTTTATCCACATCCCCCACAGATCATTTTTCTCATCCTTCTCATCAATTTTCTCCTTGACCCATCCCGTGATTCCTATAATCATTAGTAATATTAGTATATTACTCATAATATGACGACCGAACCAAAGAAACTGACTAAAAATGAGGAATTGAAGCAGAATTGTCCGACATTGGCTGGGACGATATCCCAGACACTGACGGATCCGGAGTTGGACCGATTTTCGGAGGATGACCAACAGTTTCTGAAGTTTCATGGAATTTACCAGCAGGACGACCGCGACTTACGCAAGCAGGGCAAGAAGTTCATGTTTATGATTCGTGGCCGCATCCCAGGCGGAGTCATGAGTCCGGAACTATACCTGACGTATGACAAACTGGCCACAGATTATGGAAACAACACGCTGCGGGTGACAACCCGTCAGAGTTTTCAGTTTCATGGGGTGGTGAAGAGCGGACTTGGGCCACTGATGAAGAAGATCAACGACATTTTATCCGATACATTGGCGGCCTGTGGGGACGTCAACCGGAATGTCATGTCCCCGGTGACCCCCACGAGCAGTCCACTGGTTCCGGAGGTGTATAAGGATGCGGATTTGGTCTCACGTGAGTTGCTGCCAAAGACCAAGGCCTATCACCAGATCTGGGTTGAAGGTGTTCAACTGGATCTCGAGAAAGAAAAGGATTTTGAGGATCCACTTTACGGGAAGACTTACTTGCCACGGAAGTTCAAGGCAGCCTTTGCCATACCGCCACTGAATGACACGGACATCTTAACCAACTGCCTTGGGTTCATAGCCATTGCCGATGAGCATGGACAGCTGAGTGGATACAATCTCACCTGCGGTGGAGGAATGGGGATGACCCACAACAATGCCAATACATTTCCGCGCGTCGCCGATGTCATAGGATATTTTTCGCGGGACAGAATCGTGGAGATCGCCAAAGCGGTCCTGACTGTCCACCGGGATTTTGGGGACCGTACTGACCGCAAGCATGCTCGACTGAAGTATGTTCTTGAAGAAAAAGGAGTCGCCTGGTTCCGCAGCCAGGTGGAGGAACGGGTGGGATTCCAGTTGGAGGCAGCCCGCCCCTTTCAGTTTTCAAGTCAGCATGATTTGTATGGCTGGCACCAGCAGCACGATGGAAAACACTTCCTCGGCCTGCACGTTCTGTCGGGTCGGGTCAAAGATACGGAATCGGTGAAATTGAAGTCCGCCATTCGCGAGGTTGTGGAAAAGTACCGGGTTCATGTGCTGCTGACACCTTCGCAGAACATCCTCATTCCGGACATTTCAGCGGACCACAAAGAGGCGATCACCGGGATATTCAACGCCCATGGGGTCGTCCTGGAAGGTCAGGGATCTCACCTTGGACGCACGGCCATGTCCTGTCCGGCTTTACCAACCTGCGGCTTGGCGCTGGCTGAGTCAGAGCGCTACCTCCCCGAATTGCTCGGCACATTTGAAAATCTGCTGGATGACTTATCCATTGGATCTCAGGAGATCATTATCCGCATGACAGGATGCCCGAACGGATGTGCCCGTCCCTACATGGCTGAACTGGGATTTGTGGGCAGAGGCCCCGGCAAATACAGCGTCTTTGTGGGCGGCAACCGCGCCAGCACCCGTTTGGGTAGAATCTACAAGGACGTGGTTAAGTCCACAGAGGTTGTGGAGGATCTCAAACCATTGTTTGTGCGCTACCGTGATGAACGATTGGAAAATGAGGATTTCGGCGATTTTTGTGCCCGCGTGATTTTCCCCGAACTGGAAAAAAATTGACCGATCAACACCCGGGCCCATTGCAGGCCCGATGGCTCGGATTTGTGAGCCAGGACAATGGGAGCGCCAGCTCCAGCCAATGGACTGGCGCTATGTATCACCGGGCCCGACGCATATTTTATGGCCATCATTGCAGGGCAACAATCCGCCACCGCAAGCAGGTTTTTAAAATCATACACATGTCCCGTTCATCCATTTTCTATTCAACTGAGATCTCATTGCAAACATTGAACCCAACTGATTCCATGCCTTCCAAATTCAATCCGGTCTCTCAGCGAGATGAAGCACCCACTGAGCTCCTTTTTGCTGACCTCGGGCTGGATCTCAAAAAGGAAAACTCCCTGCTTGAATCCGCCACAGCGGAAGCACGGACCGAGTGGGCCATCCATCACTTTGCTGACCGCATTGTGCTCACCTCAAGTTTTGGGGCTCAAGCCGCAGTCAGCCTGCATATGGCCACTCAGATTTGGCCGGAAATTCCAGTCATTCTCATTGATACGGGATACCTGTTTCCCGAGACCTACCGGTTCATTGATGAACTGACGGAACGCCTGTCACTCAACCTTCATATCTATCGAGCCGACCTCTCGCCCGCATGGCAGGAAGCCCGATTCGGGAAACTCTGGGAACAAGGCCTCGATGGCATCGAAAAATATAACCAGATGAATAAGGTCGAACCATTGAACCGAGCCATCCAGGAACTTGGAGCCCATGCCTGGATAGCGGGCTTGAGACGCCAGCAGAGCTCCGGACGAAGCCAGCTCCCGGTGCTGGCCATCTCCAAGGGCCGCCTCAAAGTGCATCCGATTATTGATTGGTCGGATCGCGATGTTTTCCTCTATCTGAAGAAATTCGACCTGCCCTATCATCCCCTCTGGTCGCAAGGCTATATCTCCATCGGGGATGTGCACACCACACACAAATTTGAAGCCGGTATGGACCCGGAACAGGTCCGGTTCTTTGGCCTGAAACGCGAATGTGGAATCCATGAGGATGTGAAGACCGATTTTGTCATCTGACTCTCCAACCCATACCTGCCCCGCATACTTCGAACCCACTGAAATCACGCCCCATCATGAAATCCCCCGAAAATATCCATCCCATTTTCGACAAACAGTCCGTGCAGAGATCCGACCGGGAGATGAGACTTCGTCAACGGGCAAAAGTTCTCTGGTTGTGCGGGCTGAGTGGCTCCGGAAAGTCCACACTGGCCCTGGCACTTGAAAAAAAGCTCTTCGACCTGGGCTATTTTCCCTACCTGCTGGATGGGGACAACATCCGCACCGGCCTCAACAGGAATCTTGGCTTCTCGGATTCAGACAGAACAGAAAATCTCAGGCGAATCGCTGAAGTCGCCAAATTATTCCTCGATGCGGGTGTCGTCGTCCTCACCTCCTTCATCACCCCTCTCGAATCCCAACGATCCACATCCAAATCCATCATTGGCGAATCCAACTACCTCGAAATTTTTGTCGACGCCCCACTTTCAGTCTGTGAACAACGCGATGTCAAAGGCCTCTACGCCAAAGCAAAAGCCGGCACCATCCCCCAATTCACCGGAAAATCCTCCGACTTTATTCCCCCAGCTCAACCCCATCTGCATTTGAAAACCTCAGAGGAATCCATCGAGGAATCCCTGGAGAAACTGCTCACTTTCACCCTCAATCAGATCCACCCCAAGGGGAATCCTCACGGTTCCCAATCATGAATTGACTTCTTCCAGACTCTCGAACATTTATTCATTCATAAATCATGTCCAGCTACAGACTCACTCACCTGAAACACCTCGAAGCCGAAGCCATCTATGTGCTTCGAGAAGTTGCGGCTCAATTCCAGAAACCGGTCCTGCTTTTCTCCGGGGGCAAAGACTCCATCGTCATGACCCGACTGGCTCAAAAGGCATTCCACCCGGCAAAACTACCTTTCCCTTTGCTGCACGTGGACACGGGACATAATTTCCCCGAAACAATCGAATACAGAGATGCTCTCGTCGACAAAATGGGAGCCACCCTGATCGTTGCCCACGTCCAGGACTCCATCGACCAGGGACGCGTCGTCGAGGAATCCGGTGTCAATGCAAGCCGGAATGGACTTCAAACCACAACCCTTCTGGATGCACTCGAGCTCCATAAATTCGACGCCGCTCTCGGGGGTGCCCGCCGCGATGAGGAAAAAGCTCGAGCCAAAGAACGCTTCTTCTCTCACCGCAATGAATTCGGACAATGGGATCCCAAAAACCAGCGCCCGGAACTCTGGAATATTTTTAATGGTCACAAAGGATTCGGAGAACATTTCCGCGTCTTCCCGCTCAGCAACTGGACGGAGATGGATGTCTGGCAGTATATCGCTTTGGAGAATCTGGATATTCCTTCGATATACTTTACCCATGAGCGGGAAGTGATTCTCAGGAATGGGAGCCTCCTGGCGAATTGTCCATATATTTCCGTTCAAAGCAATGAGACTGTAATGCGGAGGATGATCCGTTTCCGGACCGTCGGGGACATGACCTGCACCGGAGCCATCGAATCCACCGCCAATTCCCTGGAGGATATTATCAGTGAGGTCGCTGCAGCCAGAATGACAGAACGCGGAACCCGCGCCGACGACAAACGCTCAGAAACAGCTATGGAAGACCGGAAAAAGCAAGGTTACTTTTAACCCCCCCAGGAATCTTAGCTGGCAACCTGATACAACACATAAAATACTTATAATTATTTCCAATATATGAGCGAGAATGACTCTAAATCGTATTTAGATATGGACCTGTTGCGATTCACAACAGCGGGAAGCGTTGATGATGGCAAGAGCACACTCATCGGCCGGCTCCTGTACGATTCGAAATCCATCTTCGAGGACCAACTGGAAGCTATAGAACTCTCCAGCAGAAAAAGAGGTGAGGAGATCACCAACCTCGCCCTGTTGACCGATGGACTCAGAGCCGAGCGGGAACAAGGCATCACTATAGATGTCGCCTATCGGTATTTCGCCACACCCAAACGAAAGTTCATCATCGCAGATACTCCGGGACATATCCAATACACAAGAAATATGGTCACTGGAGCCTCCACTGCCGACCTGGCCATCATCCTGATTGACGCCAGAAAAGGAGTCATTGAACAAACCTGCCGTCATTCATTCATCGCATCACTGCTCCAAATCCAGCATGTGGTCGTCTGTATCAATAAAATGGACCTTGTGGATTACAGCGAGTCCACATTCAATGATATCGTCGCGCAATATAAAGACTTTGCCAGCAGACTGGATATTCCTCACATTGACTTTGTTCCTATAAGCGCACTCAATGGGGATAACGTTGTGGATAAATCCCCCAGAATGCCCTGGTATTTGGGTGGACCGCTTCTCTATATTCTGGAAAATGTCTATATAAATCACAATTACAATCACATTGACGCCCGCTTTCCGGTGCAGTGGGTGGTGCGCCCACAATCAAAAGACTATCACGATTACAGGGGATATAGTGGCCGTGTCTGTGGCGGGGTCTTCCGAAAAGGGGATGAGGTGGTCGTCCTTCCGTCCGGCTTCTCGACACGCATTAAAAGTGTGCATACTTTTGATGGGGAAATCCCTGAAGCATTTGCCCCCATGTCCGTGTCCATGACCCTGGAGGATGAAATAGATATCAGTCGCGGCATGATGATCGCAAAACCAAATAACAAACCCAAAGCGGAACAGGACCTTGAAGCCATGATCTGCTGGTTCAGCGACTCACAGCCACTCCAATTGCGCAATAAATACACCATGCTCCACACAACCAACGAGGTCAAATGCATGGTCCAGGAAGTCCGTTACAAGGTCGATATCAACACCCTCCATAAAATTGAAGATGATAAAAAAATCGCACTGAACGACATTGGCCGCATCAAAATCCGGGCTTCAGCCCCGGTTTTATTTGACACCTATCGCCGTAACCGATTAACGGGCAGCTTCATTCTGGTGGATGATTTAAGCCACAACACCGTCGCCGCAGGAATGATCATCTGACCCACAGATTCTCCTCTCAGCAAATTCCGCTCAATCCAGTGTCTCCCAATATCCGGATGGAACTGCCTCTCAAAACAGGGACCTTAATCTACTTTTTCGATGACCAGAATCGTGTATTATTGATGCGACGCCGCAAAGAACCAAACATGGGATTGTGGTCACCTCCCGGAGGCAAGGTTCTCACTCATTTCGGGGAATCCCCGTTTCAGGGGGCAATCCGGGGAGGCCAACGAGGAGACGGGTGTTCTGCTGCATAAAAACCAAATCCATCTCTGCGGATTCATCAGTGAGTCGGCATACCAATCCTCCGCCCATTGGCACATCTTCCTGTTTGAAGCGCTTATCACACTCCTTCATAAACCTCCAGTCCATGATGAGGGAGAATTCGACTTCTTCCACATCGACCGGATTCTGAGCCTGGATATACCTGAAACGGACCGGGAATTCATCTGGCCGGCACTTCTGGAGCATCGTGGTGGATTCTTTTCCGCCCATTGCCAGTGCAGCCCCAAAGGCAATCTGTGGACTCTGGAACAAAGCGTGAAACCCAAAAATTCAGCCTCACATAAACTATAATGCTTCCAGTGCTGGCATGAGCCAGCGGAGAATGGTCGTATTGGCCACCTGCCAGGAACCTGGCAAGCATTCACTTGAAGATGACACGACCCATATGACGAACAACGATGAGCAACGATGATACTGATCCAATCATTGATCTGACCTCGGATCACCACTTTATGGGGGAGGCGCTGCGTCAGGCCATGAAAGCCTATTCCCGGGAAGAGGTTCCGATTGGGGCAGTGATCGTTCGGGATGGCCGCATCATTGCCCGCGCTTTCAATCAGGTCGAAATGTTGAAAGATGCCACAGCTCACGCGGAAATGATTGCTTTAACCCAGGCTCAACAGGTGGTGGAGGACTGGAGACTGGAGGGATGCACCATTTATGTCACAAAGGAACCGTGCCCCATGTGTGCCGGAGCACTCATGTTAAGCCGGATTTCCCGGGTGGTTTTCGGAGCACCTGATCCCAAAAGCGGGGGAGCTGGAGGATGCTTCAACATCCTTCAACATCCATCCCTCAACCATAATTGCGACATCTCTGCGGAAATAAGAAAAGATGATTGTATATCCATCCTCAAATCATTTTTTGCCGCTAAAAGACAGAATCCGCAGAACCAGTAAAATTTACTTGATCCGGAGAGCCACAAGATCATTCCACACCGCTATCCTCCTGATCAATAAGTATGGACGTGTTGAGCTGACCTCGTCGGACCAGCTCATTCAAATCGCGCAGAATGGTCCTCCTGGCCACACGAAACTCCCTCGCCAAATGGCTGATATTCGGTTTCTGACTCCGTCCTTGAAGCCGCTTCAATATCTCATTCTGACGGCTGAGCCGCTCAGTCGAGCGACTCATCAGATCCAGTGCATCGATTCTTTTGGATTTCTCCAGGGCGGAAAATTGCTCAACTATTTCTGTTTCCCCGCATTGAGTGAGTGCTTCCTGAACCGTGATCGTCAGTTTCTCAAGATCAAGTGGTTTGGTCAGGCAATAATGAGCCCGCCGCGGCCCTTGAAGTGCTTCCATTTGTTGATGAACTTCCAAGGCCCCGGAAATCACTATGATTGGAACATGTGGCAATGCCTCCTTAATGGTAGCCAGATGCTCAAGGCCCAAATCCCCATCGGCCAATATGTGATCCAATATCACTAAACTAGCTGGGCACTCAGATATTCTTTCCAGTGCTTCCCGGATAGTCACAGCCCGATGCAAAACGAATCCTTCCAGTGCCTCCTGATAAATCTCAAACTGCAGGTCATCGTCTTCAATTATGAGCAAGTATTTTTCGCCTTTTGCCGTCATGTCGCCACACTACCCAATACTGATCCGTGCGCCAACCAACCAACTCAATTTTTTATTCCTTCCATTCCAGCAACCACATAGTGCCCGGCACATTATGGTTTGAATCACATTGTGCCAGGGACGTTGTTATTTGGCCGGTCACAAAAAAACCGAGGTGGTCCTCGGCGTGGGGGGGGAAAAGGTGGGTCAGCGGTCAGGCACTGACTCCTTTGAGAATTCCAACCGCGTAGTCCCTGTTGAGTTTGGAAATAACATCCAGGGGGATTTCTTTGGGACATACCGCAGCACAGGCTCCAGTAACCGTGCAGGCACCGAAACCTTCTTTATCCATGGACACAACGATTGAGACAGCACGCGAGTATTTTTCAGGGTGGCCTTGGGGGAGGGTATTGAGGTGAGTCACTTTGGCACCAGCAAAAAGCATGGCGGAAGAATTTTTACAGGCGGCCACGCAGGCGCCACACCCGATACAGGCGGCTGCATCAAAAGCCATCTCAGCCTGATCTTTTGATATGGGCAAGGCATTGGCATCCGGAGCACCGCCGGTGTTTACGGAAATATATCCACCGCTCTGAATGATTCTGTCGAATGCCGACCGGTCGACCACCAGGTCCTTCAAGACGGGGAACGCCTTAGCCCTCCATGGCTCAATAGTGATAGTCTGGCCATCCGCGAAGGACCGCATGTGGAGTTGGCAGACAGTGGTGCCTTTCTGACCCCCATGCGGAATTCCGTTGACGACAAGTGAACACATGCCGCATATGCCCTCGCGGCAATCCGAATCAAAATTGACCGGCTGGCCCCCGGAAATCGTGATCTGTTCATTGAGAACATCCAACATCTCCAGAAAAGACATTTCGGCTTGAATGTCATGGGCCTCATAGGTTTCAAAATGGCCGGACTTTTCTGGTCCGCTCTGACGCCAGATTTTGAGGGTAAATTTCATTATTTATAACTCCTTTGGGACATTGTGACTTCTTCGTAGATGAGTGGTTCTTTTTCGAGGTTGGGTTTGGCAAGATTGCCAGAGAATCCCCAGGCGGAAACGTGGGAGAATTGGTCATCATTTCTTTTGGCTTCACCATCCGGGGTCTGATGCTCGGTTCTGAAATGCCCGCCACAACTTTCGTCACGCTCAAGAGCATCCAGACACATCAATTCACCAAATTCCAGGAAATCGGCGACCCGGCCGGCATGCTCCAAGGTTTTATTGATGCCTTCGGGCTCTCCGGTCACTTTGACATTTTCCCAGAATTCCGCACGAATGGCTGGGATTCGACGAAGTGCGTCCTCCAGCCCAGCCTTGCTGCGGGCCATGCCACACTTATCCCAGATGAGTTGGCCAACTTCTCTGTGAAACGACCTTACAGTGCGTGAACCATTTATGGAAATCAACTTCCTGAGACGCTCATTCACCTGGATCTCGGCCTGACTGAATTCCTGGGAACTCTCGGCTGGGCAGCTTTTTGCTGTGGTGGCAAAATAATTTCCGATTGTGTAAGGAAGAACAAAATATCCATCGGCAAGTCCCTGCATCAGGGCACTGGCGCCGAGACGGTTGGCACCGTGATCAGAGAAGTTGGCCTCCCCAATCACAAATAATCCAGGGATATTGCTCATGAGATTGTAGTCGACCCACAACCCACCCATGGTGTAATGGACGGCAGGATAGATGCGCATCGGGGTCTGATATGCGTTTTCACCGGCAATTTTCTCATACATCTGGAACAGGTTGCCATAGCGTGCGCGAATGGCATCCTCTCCATCCCGGCGAATGGCATCAGAAAAATCCAGGTAAACGCCCAGCCCTCCCGGACCAACCCCACGTCCCTCGTCGCAAACTTCTTTTGCGGCACGGGATGAGATATCCCTGGGGGCAAGGTTTCCAAAGCTGGGGTATTTGCGTTCCAGAAAATAGTCGCGTTCGCCTTCCGGTATTTGGGAAGCAGGTCTGTGGTCGCCAGCTTTTATTGGAACCCAGACACGACCATCATTGCGCAGAGACTCCGACATGAGGGTCAGTTTGGATTGGTGATCCCCATTCACCGGAATGCAGGTGGGGTGAATCTGGGTGTAGCAGGGATTGGCGAATAAAGCGCCCTTTTTGAAGGCCCGGTAAGTTGCTGTCACATTACAGCCGACGGCGTTGGTTGAGAGATAAAATGCGTTGCCATATCCACCCGTTGCGAGAACAACCGCATCCGCGGAATGCCGGCTTATCTTTCCTGAGGTGAGGTCCCGAACGATGATTCCCTTGGCATGTCCATTCACGAGAACCAGCTCCAGCATCTCTGTGCGGCTGAACATCTGAACAGCGCCTTTCGCAATCTGCTTGGAAAGAGCCTGGTAAGCACCCAGGAGTAATTGCTGGCCGGTTTGCCCACGGGCGTAAAACGTCCGGCTGACCTGAGCCCCACCAAAGGAACGGTTGGCAAGGTGGCCGCCATATTCGCGGGCAAATGGGACGCCTTGAGCCACACACTGATCAATGATGTTCGTACTCACCTGAGCCAGCCGGTAGACATTCGCTTCGCGGGCGCGGAAATCTCCGCCTTTGATGGTGTCGTAGAAGAGCCGGCGGACACTGTCCCCATCGTTCTGGTAATTCTTTGCCGCATTGATACCTCCCTGAGCTGCAATGGAGTGGGCACGCCGGGGGCTGTCCTGATAGCAAAAGCACTGCACTTTGTATCCCAGCTCAGAGAGCGTGGCTGCGGCAGATGCTCCGGCCAGGCCGGAACCAACAACAATCACCTTGAACTTGCGTTTGTTGGCCGGGTTCACCAGCTTGAGATCAAACCGATGCTTGTCCCACTTCTGAGCTAACGGTCCTGATGGAATTTTTGAATCGAGCATGTCAATATCCTACTTTACTAGTCCAAGCAAAATTGAAACAGGGATCGCACAGTTTCCTGCAAAAATCGCCACCCAACCCACGAGCGCCAATTTGTCTATCAATGAGCTGTATTTTGAGTTTTTGAGCCCTAATGATTGAAAGAGTGCC
This sequence comes from Verrucomicrobiota bacterium, assembly GCA_021209225.1. GTDB lineage: Bacteria > Verrucomicrobiota > Verrucomicrobiia > Limisphaerales > JAJOIW01 > JAJOIW01. Next base: position 40,073 of record JAJOIW010000151.1, on the reverse strand, counting down.
TGCAGACCATGGCTCAAGTGAAATCCAAGCAAAACCATGGAGACAACGTAAAGCCCCACGACCCACCAGATTTGGAATCCCTTAACGACCATTCCATAAACATCATGATGACCTTTATCATCCTTCAAGGCAGAGTGATCCGGGAAAATGACTCCGACAGTCAAATGGAGCAGGTGAAACACGATAAAGAACAGAATAACCAAGCCGCTGGCCAGCATAATTCTGGAGGCCAGTGTCGATCCGTTGTGGGATGGATTGTCGTATGAGGTTGCGCCCCGGGCCCGGCGGTTGGAGGCACTGAGACTGATGGCTGTCACGATGTGCAGGCACACGATAGTTAAGAGGCCCAACCTGGCTCCCCACAGGATGAATGGCTCGGATTTGAGGAAATGGGCATATCCATTGAGAGTTTCCCGACCAATGAAGATCTGCATGTTTCCTATGAGGTGAACTACCACAAATCCGTATAGCAAGAGTCCAGTCACTGCCATGACTAACTTCTTACCAACCGATGTCCTGAAAAAGGCCGCCAGTGCTTTCATGTTTCTTTTTTCCAACCAAGGCTGCTGTTGTCAACCAGTCTCATATATTGTTTACCCAACACGCCCCATCCGGTGCAATCAGGAATCCAAAATATCGCCTGAAATCCATTTTTAACTCAAAGACAAGTCCGGACAAATCCTGTTGAGGATTTGTCCACCTGGAAATTCACAAAACTGAAGAATCAAGGCAGAGTTCCCACCGATTGCCAAAATATGCAAAAGTATGAGCAGGATAAGCCTGGCGCATCGGGACATCTGAGCGTCTCATAGTATGAACCAATCCCATCAGCAACAGCCACATTCAACCAACAGATAGAAATCATGAAAACAATCACTCTACTGGACAGACTCCATTCCATTGCCCCCTCCGAATTGGACCATGGCGAATTACTGGACCCTGAATCGGCCCACCAGAACTGTGGATGCGAAAAATCAGAACCAATAGTGGATGAGCCACCCAAATTCTGCAATTTCTGCGAACGCGAGAGGCAGTTATCTGAGGATCTGGAAAACCGTAAAAGCAAAATAACTGAGTTGTTGCATAAAATTCTGGAAACATACCATCCCAAGTGAACCGTAAGCGGGAAACCGGATCGGGCGGCACGCAGGTGTCAGGCCTTCCGGGTTTTTCTTGCTTCCTGAGCCGCCTGATTCAGAATCTCCCGCACATGCATCCAGCGGCAAAAAACCATCTTCGACTTATCCTGAGCCACCGGAGCTTTGTCCTGACCGAGTTCTGCCTCCTGTTTTTAGGGTTTCCTTTGATCGCATGGATGGAATGGTTTCAGGTAAGTATCTTTGTCCTCTATGCCATTCCGTGTCTTTGGGCCGGAGCCGTATACTTTATTGTTTTTGGGGATCGGGGATTATGTGACACGCATCATTCAAGCGCGTCCCGGTCATGGTATTGGATACGGCTTCCTTTGATTGTTGGCCTTTTAGCCTCGCTCAGTTGGGTGATGCTTCCGCAACAATTCCTCTGGATCCCAACACAAAAACCCCAGTTGTGGCTGATCATTCTGATTTTTTACCCACTCATATCTGTGGCTCCTCAGGAATTTCTTTATCGGGTATATTTTTTCCGGAGGTATGGGAATCTTTTTTCCAACCGCCTTATTTTTGTTGTCTCGAATGCTTCTGCATTCTCCCTGCTTCACTTGATGTATGACAACTGGGTGGCTCCGGTTCTCACATTATTCGGAGGTTGGCTTTTTGCTTCAGCCTGGTTGCATCATCGCAATTTTTTTCTGCTGTGGATGGAGCATTCAGCTTACGGCCTGGCCATTTTCACTTTTGGCTTGGGTTCGTATTTCTATGAGTCCCCTGCCAAATAGGATATGAAGTGTCAAAAATGCGGTTCTGAACAAACCATTCAAACTCCAGATGAACAGACAATTAAAAACCGCCGGTTTTACTCTGATCGAATTACTGGTCGTGATCGCCATCCTCGCCATCCTCGGCAGTATAATCGCCCCCGCACTCGCTCAATCAAAGGAAAAGGCCAAACGCATCCATTGCACCAACAATATCCGTCAACTGGCTCTCGCCAGTATCATGTATGCCAATGATAATCGCGACCAATTCGAGGAGGCCGGCAGCGACAATGCTCCATACTGGGTCAAACAGAAATTCAGGAACTCCATGGCCAATCACTATCGCATCCAACGAAGGCAGTTCTATTGCCCATCGAATCGAGTCTGGGACAGGGATGATTTCTGGAATTGGCCCGCATCGGATGATTCTGTGATCGGATACAATTATTTCGCTTCCGACAAGCGACTCGAATCGGATCTCAATATATACAGAATAGCCGGCACAAAACTCCCGGACAAAAAACCTGTCTTTCCCCAGAAATCGACTGATCGGCCGTTTTTCCCGATTTTATGGGTCGATCTGATCCGCCGCTATCAGAATTCGTGGGAAAGGCCGGGAGATAATACCCCACTCTCACGCGGAGTGAACCACTACCTGCCCAGAGCAAAAATCCCATCCGGAGCAAATCATGGATTTCTTGATGGCCATGCGGAGTGGGTCCCGGCAATTCAATTCATCGCCTATCCCAAAATGAGATTAGGTTCGACAGATATTTTCTTCGCTTCTCAACAACAAGCCTCCCGCTGACAAGTCCATTGATAGATAAATACATGAATCTCACAGAAATTTATATATTTTTAAATACCCTGCCCAATTTCAAAGCAAGGGATGAGGTCAAATCTGCGTTTTAATCTCCCCAAATCTGTCGGTCGAGGGTTCGATATTGGACGGCTTCGTACAGATGCGGTACTTCTATCGATAAGGATCCAGCCAGATCGGCTATGGTGCGGGCGACTTTCAGAATCCTGTCATAGGCCCGGGCACTGAACTTCAATTGGCTCATCGCATTTTTTAATTCCGACAAAACTGCTGGCGTCATGTGACAATGCTTCTGCAATTCGCGGGTCCCCATTTGGGCATTGCATCGACAGATTCGATGATCCTTGAATCTCTGGTTTTGAATATTTCGAGCATCAACAACCCGGGCGCGTATGCTCTCTGAACTCTCCCCATCCGGATGAGCCGCCATATCCTGAAAATGAACTTTCGGCACTTCCACATGAATGTCGATGCGATCCAATAATGGTCTGGAAATCCGTGAGAGATATTTCTGAATTTCTCTGGGCGAGCTGGAGGATTCAATCGGCATTTTCCCATCCGGTGTCGGGTTCATGGCGGCAACCAACATGAAGCGTGCCGGGAAAGTGAAAGCACCTGCAGCCCTTGAAATCGTGACCTTCCCCTCCTCCAGGGGTTGGCGCATGGTTTCCAGGACACTCCGTTTAAACTCAGGCAGCTCGTCTAAAAATAAAACTCCGTGATGCGCCAGGGAAATTTCTCCGGGCGATGGATGGGCTCGCCCACCCAATAACCCGGCATCACTGGCGGTATGATGGGGTGTTCGAAAGGGACGACAGGTCACCAATGGCTGCCCATGCGTCAACAGTCCGGCAATGCTGTGCACCTTGGTTGTTTCCAACGCTTCCCGCAATGTCAGTGGCGGCAGAATGCCCGGCAGTCTCTTTGCCAACATCGACTTGCCAGTTCCCGGTGGACCGATCATGAGGATGTTATGCCCGCCGGCAGCTGCAATTTCCAGCGCCCGCTTCACCCCCTCCTGCCCCTTCACTTCAGAAAAATCAAAGGCATCATCGATTCTTTCATGATTGAACAAGCCTTCCACATCCACCTGGGCAGGAAGAATCTGCGCCCGCCCGCATATGAAATCCACCGCTTCACGCAACTCGCATATCGGGAAAACGTTGAGACCTTTAACGACCGCTGCCTCCGGAGCCTTGCTGGGAGCCACAAGCAACCCGCGGCATCGGTGACGTTTTGCCTCCAGAGCCACAGGGAGCACTCCCCGCGTCGGTCTCAACTTACCGTCCAAGGCTAACTCCCCAAACATCCACCATCCCTCCAGATCCGCATTTTTTAATTCATGTGTGGACGCCGCCAACATGGCCATGGCAATAGCCAGATCAAAACATGGCCCCTCCTTTTTCATGTCCGCTGGTGCCAGGCTGATTGTGGTGTGGCCGGTTGGTATGGAAAATCCGGAATTGATGAGCGCGGACAACACCCGATCCTTGGACTCGCGAACGGCCGCATCAGGCAGCCCAACCACACTGAACTTCGTGTCACCCCGAGCCTCAAAGACCTCCACCTCCACCTCAAAAGCGTCCACACCGTGAATGGTCGCACTGCGCGTCTTCCCCAACATCTTATTTCCCACTTATGAAATTTATCACCACCCTTCCCCAATCACTAAAATCCATTCTGTATACTCTATACAAGACAGGCACGGCAACTGAGCGGGAGGGTTCATCTCTCAGCATCACTTGGTTTTACACACATCTTCACACACCAGCATCACTGATGGTTATTTCTCAAAAATAAGTTTACGAACCTGACTCATTTCACATCACACCTGTATGTCAATTTTCACACCACTGACTATACAAGATGAATAGTGTGCACCGGGTTGATATGTCAACTCCATTTTTACTGATTCAACACAATTTTCCCTGGAGTTTCAGAAGTGGGGACAGACACACTGGCAGCTGGACTTCTGAATAGAATTGTCTTACTTGGACAGATGGTTGAGCTGACATGGACAGGACCCTGCCAGGTCCATATGGAATTTGGAGTGGTTTTGAGATCTAGTGGAGATTCAGTCGGATATGCTGGCTGTTCGTCCCTTCATTGTATGGGTGCTCAGTGATTCGACCGCCGGGCCAGTGCACTTCAAATGAAAGAATCTGATCCGTTTGGGAAAGGATGGGGTGGATGGATGACTGTGAATAATATCCCCCGCCAGCCACGATAGACAGGACTTCGCTGGATCCATTCCTTCTTTTGACTACAACTGATGCCCCAAGCCCATCAGGATTTGCAGCAGGACCTGATAAATACAATTTTTTTCCCGACTGCGTGGACTGATTGAGATACAGTTTTGTTCCGCCGGCATTCTGAGTGACTACGAGATCCGGTTTTCCGTCATTATTAAAGTCTCCTGTAGCAGCGCCACGTTGTTCTCCGTATATTTTAATCCCAGCGAGATGCGCAGGAATCCCGACAAAATTGCCTGACCCATCCCCATGCAGTAAGAGCCCACGACCTGCTTCCAACTTCGAGGCATCCTCGTTCTGAGGGAAAAAATTCTGAGCCATAAATAAATCCGGAAATCCATCCAGATTCCAATCCGCTGAGACCAGACCAAAGACCGGCGCGAATTGAGCCACTTCAGGTAAAGTTATTTTTTTTAAAATGCCCCCCCCATATTCAGAAATACCGCTGAGTGCAATTCACTCACGGTCCGCGTCTGGAATCCGGACCAGGAATCAGGGAAAAGCTCCATAACGGACATTTGAGCAAATTGTCTATGACTGGGAACCCGGGGAAGAATTTCAGGAAAGCCACGAGCCATGCTTGAGCGATCACGGAATGGAAGAATCTCACCATCTGGGGAAGACTGATATGATTCAATGATCGGCAGCCCGGAACTCAGAAAATTTTCCGGAAAATGAAGAAATATTTTCCTGTTCCCATCACCCGAATAATAATCATTGAGCCCCCAATTTCCGGCTACTAAGTCCATCCGTCCATCGAGATTTATATCCGCAGCCAAAACTGACTGCCAAAGACCTGACTCATCACTCAGTCCCCATTTCTGGGTGACATTGGTATATGCCTGGTCTTCCAGTGCATAAACTTCCAGAGGGCCCCCATTCCTGGGCAATGATGATTTCACAATGTCCATCGCCCTCGAGGTCAGCGAGAGTTAATCCACGAATAGCTCCGATTGACTTTATTTCGGAGGCCAACTGGAAATGGTTATTCTCATTGAGGAAAATTCGGGTTGCAGTGCTGAGGGGATAGCGTCCGGGAATTATTGTGCCCCCCACCACTATATCCATATCTTCATCCCCATCCATATCCGCAGCGGCTAGTGCCCCGGATGGAGCAGCGAAATTTATTGAGCTGGCACCTGAGTGGGTGGATACCGATTGAACCGAATTGCCTGATGGATGCATTCCTTCGTAATCTGTCATTCCTGCAATGCAGACTGCCAGTGACTGGCTCTGATGGAGGCGTATACCAAGCAATCCAGTGGAGTCATCCGCCAGGGATGTCTCCAGCTTCTTTTCGCTGAATGTGAGATTTCCGGTGGATGGAAGCTGATTGTAAAGAATAGAGATTTGCCCCGATCGTCCGGCTCCAATGGCTATATCATCCAATTGATCGCCATCAAAATCAGCAATGGCCACACCGGGTCCATGTTGACTCATTTTTCTCGGGAGCAATGGTTGTCTGGAAAAGTCATCAAAATCCATCTCGACATGCTCGTGCCCCAGGAGAGCCGACGCATCTTCAAATAGTGGACTCACCCGTTCTTCGGATCGCTGACTTGCGCCAGACTCCGGATGCACCGCAGAGGATTGTGAAATAATGTATGCATTCCCCGCCTGCAACCCACCGAGTATGGATTTCGAACCATTCCTCCACTCCACCTCAACGGTGTGATCTACGCCGGGGAGTGCAGCAAAGACTCTTTCATATGCATCGCCTGACATATATCGCCCACCTGCCATCATTTCCTGGGATTGTACAACCGGCCCCCCTTTTAAAGTTATCTTTGCTCCCACGCCAAATGTGTTGGGCTTCCCGCCCCGAAGGCGAACCAGAATTCGAGGACCTTGGCTGACGTTCTCATAGACCAGTAGCTGAGAATTCAACGTATTGACGATCAGATCCAGATCTCCATCATTATCCATGTCCGCCGACGCCATCCCGTTGCTGATAGCGGAACTGCTGAATCCCCAACCCTCCCCGGTCTCTTCAAATTGAAGATTCTTAAGATTTTTAAATGCATAATTGGGAGTATCCAGAATCGGATAGGTTAATACCGCCCGCCTCTGATCAGCCAAACTTGTCAGATTCCTCTGCTTGATCGCCTCCATCGTATCTCTGTCATCCACATCATATTGAATGCCATTGGTGATCAGGACATCCTCCCATCCATCCAAATCGACATCCATGAAGAGAGCCGACCACGACCACCCGGAGGCAGCTATTTGTGAATAATTTGCGATTTCGGCAAAGGACCCATCGCCTCGATTGAGGTGGAGATTGTTTCGACGCACCTGGTCCCTGGAATACTCTGAGCCGATAGCTGAGGGTCGCATCGGCATGGAACTGCGTTGGGTCATTCTTTCCTGGTGACGCCGACTTAACATGTCCACCACGAGAAAATCTGTGTCGCCATCCCGATCGATATCCGCAAAATCCGCCCCCATAGAGAAAAATGGAGTCTTGCGGAACTCATTTAATGCCAATTCCGAAAAATTTCCTTTTCCATCATTTATGTAAAATCGATCGGGAGTGAAGGCATCATTGCATATGTATAAGTCCGGGTGCCGATCCCCATTCAGATCACGAAAGGACACACACAAGCCTTGGTCCATTGGGTGACGCTTCAGAGGTTGACCGTCGCTATCGCGAAAATGCCCATCGGTGACTGAGGTCGCCACAAATCCACCATTCCCATCATTCAAATAAAAATAGTCCTCTTCCCCCAATTCATACATCACACCATCAATGATCATAATTCGATCCGCATCGCGCCCGCGAACGACTGGCACTCCATTTCGATATGTGATGTTGAGAATCCCCCCGCTGCGAATCAGGGACTGAACTCCAAAGTTGGCAACATAGAGGTCCAGATCCCCGTCCCCGTCCGCATCCCCCAAAGCCATGGATGTGCTTCCTTGCTTATTGGCAGCCCCGGGGTAGTCCCGGCGGACAGAAAATGTGCCATTCCCATTGTTCTGATAGTGCATATTGGGATTTCCCATCGTTGTCACCAGCAGATCCAGATCCTGATCTCCGTCCGTATCGACAAATGTGGCTGCTGTCGAATTCATCCCGTCCATCGCCAACCCAGATTCGCGAGTCACATCCCGGAAACGCCAACCGCCCAGGTTCCTATACAACGCGTTGGATCCATTCAAATTCGGCAAGTAAATATCGCATAACCCGTCGGAGTTATAATCCCCCAATGCCACCCCAGAACCATTCATGAGGTTCAGATTCACCATAATCCTGGAATCCGTCAGGACATTCGTGAAGTTGATCCCGGTTTCCAGACTCGATCGAAGTTGAAAGCCGGCAGGCTTTCCTGCAATACCTGACGAATCAGTCAAAACTGCAACCAAATGTGGGGACCCGCTCATTGGAAATTCCTCCCAGCTGAATGCTCCCACAGCAATTCTCAGGCAGAATATCAATACCGAAAATATCAAAACTGGCGATTTCCTGGCTCGTCTTCTCATATTCATCATTCCTGTCCCAGGAATGGTTCATCACGTGATTGTTCCTGGGAAGGGTGTTGTCCTGAACCATAGTCCATTCAGATGAATTCTGGCCAGCCACGAAATTTGTGAGTTCCTGCGTTTATTTGTTCATTACATCAGACCGATTGTGCCTGGCACAATGGATCCGAGCCATGGAATAATGTGCCTGGCACTTTATAGTCGTGAGTCGTGGGTTGGGGACAGAGATTACAAAAAAAACCCCCCGTAAGGGGGGGTGGGTTCAGGAGTAATAGAATAGAAAGAGTAAAGAATTAGAAGCTGTAAACAGCGTTGAGGGCGATGAGCCACTGGCTGTCGTCAGTTCCTGTTTCACCAAATCCAGTACCATTGGTGGCTGCATCCCAGTCATATCGGACTTCAAGACGGGTGAGGACATTCTCCCACAGATTGTAATTGAAAGTTGCTGTGACAGCGTAGATGTCCTCGTCCATTCCATCGAGGCCGAAGTATCCATTGTTGGAGCTGGCGAATTCACCACGAACGTTCATGCTGAATTCGCTGTCTTCAGGGGCGAAAGCGGCATAGAGACCGTAAGCGGACATGTAGCCAGTGCCTTCACGGTAATCCCATGAGAAACCAACATCAAGTCCAGCGGCACTGGTAGGAACGGATACGCTGGCGTAGTAGTGGGTTTGATCGGCGGAATCAACTCCGTAGACGCCTGGGTCGTTGGATCCGTGAACGACAGCAAAGTAGAGCTGGTCCAGAAAGAGCACCGGCTGAGTCGTCGAGAGTGACAGAAAGTGCACCCATGGTTGTGAGACCTTCGAAATCGCGGCCAGTGGTGTTGAGTGTACGGGCGCTGATGGAGGTGATACCGGCTGCGGTGTTTGCAACACCTGCAGTGACGGACACGATGTCATTCAGAGCGTAGTCAGCCTTCACCCCAGTATGGGTGAATGGTTCCGCATTGAAGGCATAGGAACGTGTGTAGTTGCCATTGGCGGCTGGATTGTTAACTTCGTAACCAACGATGGTGTTGAAGTGACCCGCAGAAATGTTCAGACCGTTTCCGACAGGCGCATACAGGTCAACAGTGGCGGCCTGAACTGAAAATTCGTCAGAAGCAAGACCGACGGCATCCGAGTAACCGACGGCATCCGGACCAATCAGAGCCTGCACAGTGTAACCGGCGCTGAATCCTTCGGAGGCATCAACTGCCTTCTGGAGTTGCAGACCGACCACATCGAGACGAAAACCGTCAGCGAGGGGAACAGTAACACCGCCACCTGGAGTGTAATGAGGCTGGCGAGCCATCCCACCGGTTCCGAGGATGTTAATGTAGCTGGCACTGGCGAAACCGCTGATTTGAGTTCCAGACAAAGCTGTCAGGAGTTGGTGTGCTGCTTCTTCAGCCTGGGTGGTTGAGCAGAAGCTGACCAAACCTGCAGAGGCTAGACCAAAGGTCCATTTGTTCAATTTCATAGATAGATAGATAATTTGCTAATCGTTGGTTGTTGTGTTGATTGACCTGGGACAACTGAACAGCTGACCCAGGCCGTAGGCGCTGCTCACCACTGCAACGCATTTGCGTAAGCAATAGGACAAAAAGGGGCCTGAAGACAATCCCTTTTTTCTGACTTTTTAAAAAAAAATGAAATTTATGGTGAGTTAAGGGTTGTGGAGACTGTGGAGAACGTCCGGATCGCGGACATCGACCCACTCATCATCAATTTCAACGACACCGACAACATGCTTGGATTGAACCAGTCCGAGAATGGCATCTGTGAGTTCATATTCACCCCGAGGGGACTTTGTGAGAGTGGCGGTATGATCGAAGATATTGTTGGAGAAAAGATAGACTCCTGCGTTGTAGTAAAAGGGCCCATCCTGCTGAAGCTGGCCGGACTCAATAAGTTGGTTCAATTGATCTGTGGATGGTTTTTCGACGAGGCCGGTGAGGCGCATGGAGGAATCAACCAGGAGGACGCCCCCTTTTTGGACTTCCTCACCAGCTTTAGCCGTCACCAGAGCATTCCATTTGCCGGTTTGATAACCAGTGACGAGTTTTCTGTAGGTGCCAGCCTTGACGAGGATGTCGCCGTAGGTCAGGAGAAATGGGGCGCCTTGCAATGCAGCCTTGGCCAGCTCAGGAGCTTTTCCAGTACCATCCTGCACAGCCTGCCGCGCGTATTGGACGTGGATACCCAAAGCAGAACCATCACCGAAAAATTCCTCAATGACTTCGGCCTTGTAACCCGTGATGATCACGAAATCGACAACACCAGCCTCCTTCATTCCTTCAATGATATGGAGGAGGATTGGTTTGCCACGCACCTCTAGCATGGGTTTGGGAACATCGTGAGTCAGGCTACCCATTCGGGTACCTTTTCCGGCAGCAAGAATAACAGCTCTGGGGTTCATAAATGGTTCCATCAAAAGGGGGCACATATTCCTCATGAAACGAGTTCAGGAATGCATCGGACAAATCAGGCGCCGAATTTATCAAACATTTTGGCATTGGCCTGCATGTGACGAATAAGGTAGCGCGCTTCAAATATTCCCAGGGAACCGGAGTTGGCATTTTTTTCGGTGAATCGATCGAGTCCATCCCAGCCGGAGATAGGTGAGTTGAGCAGGACTGGTTGGGGATGCCAGGAATGCCCCGCCACAGCGCATGGAGTTGAGTGATCTCCCGTGATGGCGAGGACTTCCGGATTCTTGTTCAAAAGGATCGGGAGTGCGGCATCGAGCGTTTCGATGGCTTTGACTTTGGCATCGAAATTCCCATCTTCTCCGTGCATGTCTGTGTCTTTGAAATGGATGAAAAAGTAATCAAACTCATCCCAGTGTTTGGCACATAGTTCCAATTCTTCGGCTATGGAGTGAGCTCCCTCAATTTTGGACATACCGACCAGTTGAGCGAGGCCTTTGTACATGGGGTAAATGGCGATGCAGGCGGGTTTGAGAGTGTAACGCTCCTGGAAAAGCGGGATGGCCGGCTGGTGGGCAATCCCGCGCATCAGGAATCCATTGGCTGGCTGGCGTCCCACCAGCAAAGGCAGGGCTTTCTGATAGAATTCCCGGATATTGTTTGCCGCTTTCGTCTGGGCCGCGGATGAGGGATCGATGGGGGAGGCGGCGGGAATTTTTTTTCCTTCGCGATTTGGATCGGCGTCCGAGATCGGGCCTTCCATCCCAAGTCCGCGGAAAATAACCACAAATCGATGCCCTTTACCCGGGGAGATGATCACCTGGGTTCCGTCCTCCAGAAATTGTATCGAGCTGGATAAGAGGCTGCACAGTTCCTCACAGACATCTGTTTCAATCCGGCCCGCCCGGCGGTCTGTGACAATTCCATCCTCATCAAGAGTGCAGAAGTTGGCGCGGGCTGCGATATCCCCTGCTTTGAGCTCCAAACCCAGCCCCAGAGCTTCAATAACTCCTCGCCCAACTTGAAATTCCAGCGGATCGTAGCCGAACAATCCAAGGTGGCCCGGCCCACTGCCCGGTGTGATGCCTGGGGCGACTGGGATCATGCGTCCCTGACTTCCCTGGCGTGCCAGTTGATCGAGATTGGGTGTCCGGGCCGCTTCGAGTGGCGTTTTAAAGCCGTATTGGGCAACCGCAAGATCACCAAGCCCATCCATCACGACCAGAGCAAGCTTGCCTTTTGGAGCCAATGTCAGACCAGAATATACTGAATCAATATTCATAATGGGGATTTTTGTGACTGAAATGCCGAGGATCGTCAAACCTTTGCATGAAAAAGAAATAGGTAAATCCCTCCTGCCCGGGGAAAGTGGGAATGGAGTAGCCTGAAAACCGGGATCTGGCGAGGCGATCCGGATTTCAGGCTACTCCTGTCAGCGGGGCTTATTTGCTGGCCCCTGGGGTCAGTCTCCAGAGTGAGGTTTTTCCACCCACGAACAGGGAATTGGATTCTGGCACAAATTCCAGGCTGCCGATGGTTTCACTGAGATGGAGGTGTGCCATGACCAGTCCATCCTCCGTGATGAGGCTGATGGACTGTCCATGAGCGACAGCCAAGCTGCGTTCACCCACCTGGGATATGGCGGTGGGAGCAGAGGACCATATGGTCTCGATCCCTTGAGGGGCCGGCCAGGAAATGGGATCCCCCACGCCTGATTTTTCATCCCGCTCGAATTTATAAACGCCAGGATTGGAGGGGTCTGAATTGGTCACAAACAGGGATTGGGAGTCTTCAGACATGGCCAATCCGGCAGGCGCTGTCAATCCGTCATAGATTTTCGAGATTCTGCCATTTTTGGCACGTCGGTAGAGGGCAGGAAGTGCGCCCGAGGATTCAGATGCCGACCGGCCATCTGTGAAGTAATAGACACCGTTCCCGTCAAGCAGGATATCCATCGGCCCTCCAAGCGGCTGCCCATCAAACTCCATCGCCAGATTTTTCCATTTATACCGGCTTTCTCGACGCCGGATTCCGACATCACCCTGATCACAAACGATCAATCGACCACTGCTGTCGAGCTCAAGGCCGGTTGGGTGCATCACACGGATCATCACTTTCCCTGTCGAATCAGCAACCGGTTCAGGGCCGGTTATGAAGGGGCTGAGTTTATTGCCCTGCTCCAACACAAAAATATGTCCAGCTCCTGTATCCGAAGCAAACAATCGCTGTTTGTCCGTGTCCCACTTGAGCCCACCGATGCCAATGAACCCCTCAGCGATCAGTTCCATCATAACCGTCGAGGCCGACATCAGGGGATGTGAGACACTCGTATCCAGTCTTTCAACCCGAATATCCATCTCACTTACAGACTTCCCGGATGACATCTCAGGCAACGCCCGCACACTTACTTGAATACATTGTATAGCTATCATCATAGCCCACACCCATCTGACACTGGAATTCCTATGACTTCCGAATGCCTTAATATAGTCTTGAGATTTCATTATTCCTTTCACTCAATATAATATATATTTTCGCTTGATATTATTTACTTGTTTTCAGTTCTCTGGCTGATGAGTGGATTTCCGGATACATCTATCATTGTCGGATGACTCTTCTGGCAATGTCTCCTGAGAAATGGGGAAAAAATCTGACGATTCAACTCATGGTGATCATTCCACAACCTATTGTGGCCCATGGAGATATCCTGGTCCGATGACATCGGATTCAGGGGACAGCTCACACCATGAATGTCAGCATTTTTCCCAATTCAACGGGTGTATATACGCATGAATCACACCGATAATCTGATGAATCCGGAAGTCTTCAGCCAGGCCAACACTCATTGACACTCCAGATTCACAATCACAATTACAAGCACACCATTTATTGGATTTGCACAACTGGCCGAACTGTGAAAATGTGTATAATCAATAAAAACGCTTTGCAAGCATTTTTTTAAAAAAAATTTCCGGTTATAGGAATGGGGGGGAATGGATTTATTGTTTATCGATCCATCGGATGGCGTAATGTACGACTTCGCTGGATTTTGAGAATCCGAGTTTGGATTTAATATTGGTGCGGTGGACTTCGGCGGTTTTGACTGAGATGTGGAGGGCATCAGCGATTTGGCGGATCGTGAGACCTTCGCCGAGTTTGAGGAAGACCTGCATTTCGCGATCGGTGAGGAGATGAACGGGATTGGGGTTGGAGTTGGGTAGGTTGCCGGAAAAGATGGCGATCAATCGGCTGGACATGGCGGGGCTGATGGCGATTTCGCCGAGACTGATTTTATCGATGGCCTGAAGGAGTTTGTCACTGGCCTCCTGTTTCATGACATACCCTCTGGCGCCGGCTTTCAGGACCCGGTCGACGTAAAAGGATTCCTCATGCATGCTCAGGACCAGGATGCGTGTGTCAGGAGTGGCAACCCGCATATCTTTAATGAGTTCCAATCCACCTCTGTCAGGAAGACTGAGATCCACAATTGCCAGGTCCGGTTTGAGTTTGATGGACATTTCCATACCGAGGGCTGCGGTGGCGGCTTCCCCGACGACTTTGAAATCGGATCTGGTTTCGATCAATGCCCTGAGGCCCTGACGCATGATAGGATGGTCATCCACCAGGAGGATCGAGTATGTTTTTTTGGAATCGGCCACGTTTGACGTCAGTTACCCAGCATTTTCAGTGCAATGAATTTTCACTTAACCAGCATGATTGACAAGGTAGTGAACGTTTGGGAAAAGGGACAGTTTTTTTCCGGATGGGGTATTGGGATTATTTTGGAAAAGGGATCTCTGGGTGATGGGTGATGGGGAATCGGGCTGAGATCTGTGTTCCATGTTGGGGTGAGCTGTGGACATCCAGATGCCCCCCGACCACTTCTGCCTGATAATTCATAAGATGGAGGCCCAGGCCTTTTTTGCGGGATCTGCTTTTTGGTTCAAATCCTTGGCCATTGTCGGATATTTCCAAACCGAGCCAATGGGTTTTTGCATAGATCCGGATGGCGATACTGGAGGCTCGTGCATGTTTTCTGGCATTATTGACCGCCTCCTGGGTGATGCGGAACAAAGCATTGGCCACTGGATGACTGGTGATGGGAAGATCGGGTTCAATAGTAAGATGGACGAGAATCTGACCCGAATCTCCCAAAGCCTGGGCGAGGTTGTGAATGGATTCCTGCCAGCTCTCGCAATCGACTTCATACGAGACGAGTCCCTGGGCCAGATCGCGGCTGAGTTGGGTGCCAGCGCGGGCAAGATCGCGAATTTCCCTCACGATACTCAGGACTTTAGGATTGTCCTGGATGACTCCCATCGATTCGAGTGCGCCTACGAGAACCTCGGTTCCCGTCAGATGCTGGCACAATCCATCGTGGATATCCTGACCAACGCGTTGCCTTTCTTCAGTTGAAATATGGAGTATTTCCTGCTGCAGGTTTTTTATTTCGGTAATGTCTCTGCAGATGACCAGGTATTTGAGTGGCTGGTTGCCAGCCGAGCGAAGATTCAATGTCTGGCCGGTGAGTTGAATGAACTCGGGACCTCTGGATTTTTTCCGCACCCGGAATTCAATATTTATTTCCTGGCCGGTCTGGATAAAATCCGCGAAAGCCTCCAGAACCCGCGCCCGATCAACATCGTGGACACAGGCGGTAAAAAGATCGTTCCAACGCATCTTATTTTCCTGCCAGCAAAATCCGATCAGATGCTCGAGAGACGAGGACCCATGCTGGCAATAATGCGAGACGGGGCACACTTCAAAACTCCCCATGCCTGCAATCATCTGCGCTTTCTCAAGACGCATGGCGGTCTCCTCCAACTGGTTTTCAGCATGTCTGAGCGCGCGGTCCTGGCGGATACGATCAATGGCCTGAGAAACGACGATGGGGATGAGTTCGATGAATTCGGCATCTTTGACAACATAATCCAAGGCGCCATTTTTCATCATGCGGACCGCGACTCTTTCGTCCCCGTGGCCGGTCATGACGATAAATGGGACGGGTTCCGTCTGGGCCCGGCATTGCTGAGCGAGTGTCTCCCCATCGATGTCCGGGAGGTTGAGATCCATCAGGAACAGGTCGGGCTTGAATTGTTGAACCAATTTCAACGCTTCCAGCCCCTGTTCTGCAAAACGGACATGATACCCTTCACGCTTCAGGACCTTGCCCATAAGGCGCAAAAAGCCTGGATCATCGTCCACCACAACTAAACTGGAAGCCTGATTCATCTCGGCACCAGTTATACAACAGGAATGCGGACCAAGGTGACAAACATTCCAAATTTCCGCACTATCTCAGCAAATTTCTCATAATCCACGGGCTTGACTATATATTGAGAACAACCCAATTCATAACAACGGGTGATCTCGCGCGGATCATCCGTGGTCGTCAGCATCGTCACCGGAAGCTTGCGGAGCACGGTATCGGACTTGATTCGCCTCAGAACTTCCACCCCATCAATATCCGGCATCCTTATATCCAGGAGCAATAAATACGATCCACGTATCGTCGAGGAACTTTCTCCTTCTTCCGGCGGATGGACCAGGCTATTTAAAAAATCCAGGACTTCCCTCCCCGTCGAAAATGTCAGAATATCATTTTTCAGTCCTCCGCGTTGTAAGTTGCGGATCACCAGGCGAACATGCCCGGGATCGTCGTCGGCAATCAGAATTTTGACGTCTTGTGTGTCCATGCCTGAAAAAATCTTTATGGATGGGTCTGATCCGATGGCAGGGCTATGAAAAAGCGACTCCCTTCATTGAACCTGGATTCGACCCAGATCCGTCCACCCAATCGATGA
Source organism: Verrucomicrobiota bacterium (assembly GCA_021209225.1). GTDB lineage: Bacteria > Verrucomicrobiota > Verrucomicrobiia > Limisphaerales > JAJOIW01 > JAJOIW01. Next base: position 23,443 of record JAJOIW010000151.1, on the reverse strand, counting down.
ATGATGCGCTTGGCAATAGCGAGTCCAAGCCCCTCACCCACCCCCTCATGCGGGACGAGGCGGAAAAACACATCAAATATTTTCTCGAAATGTTCCTCACGGATTCCGATGCCATTATCCGAAACGATGACCAGGATTTCATTCCCAACCTGGGAAGAATCACTCATGATGGAAATGTGGGGGGGGGCGGTCCGGGTGCGAGTATTTTATGGCATTGTCAATGATGTTTGAGAAAACCTGATTCAATTGCGATGGATCACCAAAACACTCGGGCAATTGACCCAGTTCAATCTGCACATTTTTCTGCTGGATCTGGAACTTCATTGCGGCAAGGACTTCGCGCACCAGTGGATTCAGATTGAGCCTGCGCTGCTCCATCGACACCCGACCCAGCCGGGAAAACTTGAGAAACCCGGTCAGCAATCCATCCATCTTGTGCACACCTGCAAATATAAACTCCAGAGATTCGGGAATCTCATCAGCCAAAATGGCTTGAAGTTCGCTGCGTATGACGGGGTCCTCGACATTCAACTTATCCATCAGATGCTTCAGGCGTCGACACGAATGGGACAATTCTATACTGAATCCCTGGATATTGACCAAAGGAGATCTCATGTCGTGGGAGGCAATATAAACGACAGATTCCAGTTCCTGATTTTTTTCCTGCAGCGACCTGGCAAGCTGACGCACTTGAATCTCTGAATTTTTCCGTTCTGAAATGTCACGAACGATCCCGGTAAAAAGCCTTTGCTTGGGCAGATTCACCTCACCCACAGCTAAATCCATGGGGAAGATCTCCCCATTTTTACGCCGACCAAACACTTCCCTCCCGATGGAAATAATTTTGGCAACGCCAGTCTCCCGATAATTGCTGAGATAAGTATCATGGTTTTCCTGATATGGGGTTGGCATCAACATGGAGACATTTTTCCCCAGCAGCTCATCATGGGTATAGCCAAAAATTTTCAGGGCGGCCGGATTGATGGACTGAATAATTCCGCAGTCGTCAATGGTGATGATTCCTTCAACCACGTTCTCAATGATGGCTTTGAGGTGGTCTGCACTGGTCTCAAAATCATTTCGCATGCTGCCAACCAGAACCTCGGAGCTGGGCTCATGCATGTGCGCCCCACTTTTCTGTGAGCACATGGAGGAGGTTTTGGAAACTGGACACCCGGGTTTTTTAGTCTCGGTCATTTTGGCATCTAGAGTATGTCAGGAAATCCACTCTGGAAATTCCATATCCGGGACATCCTGAAAATATTGGCTCATATGTGGCCTGAGTCAGTGACTATGGCTGAGTTGAACCGCCGCATGGTTGCGGCGAAAATCGCTGGGCGAACATCCAACCACTTTGCGAAAGACCCGGTTAAAGTGAGTGATCGACTGGAATCCTGCATCCAGAGCCACCTCGCTGATACGTAGATCCTGATTGACCAGAAGCTTCTTGGCCTTCTTCAACCTAACCTGATTGATGTATTCGGTGAATGAGACCCCAGTCACCTTTTTGAAAAGTTTACAGAGGTAAAAACTGTTGCAGTGCACAGCCCGTGAAACTGAATCCAGAGACAGGGGCTGGTCGAGGTGAGCCTGAATATAGGCACGTGTCTTTTTAATAATCCCTGGCTCCAAGGAATCACTCGCAATTTCAAGTTCACCAGCCAACTGACTCAATCTCAGCGCATAAAGCTCCAGCAACCCAATTATTCCCTCAAACTTCTCATTACCAATCACTTGAGTTTGGAAATACGCCTCGTAGACCTCCTCAGGCATCAGTGAGTCCGTTTCTTCCTGAAGCAATTCCATGGTACCTCTGAAGTCGGATTTTCCCGGGTAGGAAATGAAAACCTGACCGGTGCGCAGAAATCCAATGATTTCCTGGTCTTTAAAGATTGGCACGGCGGCATCCATCATTCCGTGTGGGCAGGTATTGGCACATGAATGCCGGCTTCTTAAAGATTCTGCATGAATCCGATTCTGATGAATCAAACAGGATCGACAGGTCTCACTGCGCCTGAAAACCAGACTGCAAAAGCGATTTTCCCTGGAACATTCCCGCATGACTGGTCTCGACTCCTTCACCCCACATACCAGCAAAGGCATGTTAAAAGCCTTTTCAAATGAGGATTTCAGTTTCTGAAATTCTGCGGACTTATCGATGAGTCGGACAATCGGGAGTGAGTTGCCATCCATGTCTCGATCCTGATCCACAGCACGGTCTGTCTGCTGAGGAACATAACGGGGACCCTCACCCGTGGCAGACTGATCCGCGGTGACTTCCTGGCGAAAATTCCAACTGCTTAATTGAGGCTGTTTCGTCATGACCCCATCTTCATGAAAATGAGGATGGAGCGCAATGAGGGGGCATCCCAATCCATCTTAAGACATTGACTCAACTTCCAATAAGAATTTCCCCTAGACCGGATAATAATAATGTGCCTGGCACTTTATGGGATGCGCCTGGGTTGAGAAGCGAAAAAATCATTGTGGTGCTGAGGAGTGGTTGATTGAGTATGGGGCATGAGAACCAATTGGATACTGGGACTGACATGTTTGAGTCTGTTTCTGAACTGTGGCCCAGTGGTGGCCCAGGTCATAAGGCGTGTTCCACCCGGAATTGAAATTCCCAATGAAGTGAAAGTTGAACTTTCAAGGCAGCTTGAGGCGCTGAATCAAGCGATCCACAAATTGGAATCAGAGAATTCTGCGGACAACTCCGCCTTCCCCGGGCATTGGCTTGACGATATCCGGGTGATCACAAAGGCGGTGAGATTTGCTATGGAACTGGGTGAGTTTCAAAATGAGTCCCAGTTAGCGGATGCGGAGATGCTGTTGCAGGAAGGGCAGCGAAGAGTGAAAGAACTTTCCACCGGCAGTGTGACCTGGATGAACCCGGAATCCGGATTTGTGATCCGAGGGTATCAGTCAAAAATAGATGATTCATACCAGCCATACGGATTGGAATTGCCCAGTGGATTCAACCCGGACCTCGGTATCCAATATCGGATGGATGTGTGGTTGCACGGGAGGGATGACAGTCTGAGCGATCTGAAATTTTTAAAACAACGACTCAGTGGAAGGCAGCCATTCAGACCCAAAAACACCATCACCCTTCATCCATACGGCCGATACTGCAATGGGTATAAATTTGCGGGGGAGATGGATGTGTTGGAAGCCATCGAGGCCGTCCTGCGGGACTATCCTATTGATCGCCAGAAGATTGTCTTAAGGGGTTTTTCAATGGGTGGTGCGGGTGTCTGGCATTTGGCCACCCATCATTCTGAGCTCTGGGCGGCGGCTTCACCGGGGGCTGGATTTGCAGAGTCTGCAAATTACCTGGGGCTGAAGTCCGTTGAAAACCGCCCTGCATATGAAAAGACGTTATGGCACTGGTACGACGCGACGGACTATGCTTTGAACTTATATAATCTCCCGATCATTGCCTACAGCGGCGCGGAGGATAAGCAAATTCAGGCTGCACAAATTATGGAGGAGTCCATGAAATCATATGGGATTGAATTAGCCCACATCATTGGCCCGGGCATGGGACATAAATATCATCCCGATTCGATTCGACTCATTGATGAGGCGATGGACTCCATTCTGGCTCATCAGGATTCTTCAGTGCCTCGATCCATCCGCTTCGCGACCTGGAGTTTACGCTATCCGGATATGCATTGGTTTTCCGCAACCGGGCTGGAAAAACACTGGCAAATGGCCACATGCAATGCCTCCATCGATATGGATCACAAGGGTATTCATCTTGAAACAAAGAATCTCAATTCATTTTTCTTCAATTCAAACCCGGTGAATGGAAAGGCCCGGTGGACAAAGCGGTTCACGTCGTCCTGGATCAACAACCGCTCGAGGGCCCACACCCAAAAACAGACCGCTCATGGTCAGCATACTTCAAAAAAATCGGCAATCAGTGGTCGATCAGTTCGTCCATGCCTCTGAGTCATTCCCCGGGAACCGGAGACTTGAGGAAGGTTCCCGGGCTTCAAGGTCCGATCGATGACGCATTTATGGATAGATTTATCATAGTGACCCCATCTTCCGCCGGGTTCCGGGCAGCATCGGATCAATTTTTCAGCGCTACCATGGAGCGACTGAAAACTGAGTGGAAATATCAGTTCCGTGGAGAGCCTATTGTGAAGCGGGATCATGAGGTTACCGCGGAGGATGCCAGATCCAGTCATCTGGTTTTATTTGGAGATCCCAAAAGCAATATCTACATTCAACGCATAGTTCAGAAACTGCCATTTCGATGGAATGAATCCGGAATCCATACCCGGACAGCCTCATTTCCAGGAGACAGGTATTGCCCGCAATTCATCTACCCAAACCCGGAGAATCCTGGAAAATACGTTGTGATCAATTCCTCATTCACATTTGACCAGACTATCTCATCCAGCAATGCGGACCAGACTCCAAAACTCCCTGATTATGTCATCCGTCGCTTCGAACCAGATGGATCCACCACGATCTCAAAAGCTGGATTCTTCGATGAATCATGGAAACTCAGTGAATAATCAAAATGGGAATTTGAACCGGGAATGACGGGCAGCACATTCTCCCAATTCATTTTTCCAGGTCCGGATGCAAGACTCAATCCGCTTTGTCAGTTTGCTGAAACGGATTTACAACTGGCATTTGATTTCCCCTCAAGCCGACACTCAGAGTCAGCTGTTCAGGGGGATAAATTTCTCCAGGAATTGAATCCACCCTGATTTCCAGAATGGGACTGGGATGATGGATGCGAACTATTCTGCGATGCTTTCAAGTTTTCTGGTGACTTCGGCGGAGATTTCGTTTTCCTCATCCAGGGACAGAGCCTTTTTGTATGCTTCGCGGGCTTGGGGGATGTTGTCCATTTTGAGGTGAATATCCCCCAAATGGTCAAACATGACCGGATCCGGCGACGATGAAAACTCAATAGCTTTCAGCTGGAATTTCAGAGCTTCCTGAAAGGAATTCAGTCTGTAATGCACCCATCCCAGACTGTCCAGGAAGGCCGGGTTATCTGGCTCAAGTGCAACAGCACTTTCAATCAGCTCAAGCGCCTCCTCCAACCGTATCCCATTATCCGCCCAAGTGTAGCCAAGGTAATTCATGGCTTCAGCAAACTCAGGATCGATTTCCATGCATTTTTTAAAATACTTTTCCGCATTCTCGAGTTGTTTCTCGCGCTCCGAGGCAACACCGATTTGAAAATAGAAAACTGCTGTGAGCCTTTCAGGTTCCTCCTCAACAGCAACTTGTTCTGCCTTCAAATACGATTCAATCGCTTTGGAATAATTTTCCTCCCGCGAATCAAGCAGGCCTTCATAATAAAAAAGCTGGAAACTGGGTTTGAATCGGAAGCTGACTTTTCCCAATGTCTGACGTGCCTCCTGGATTTGCTTGGCGTTGAGATATGCAGTGAAAAGGTCGTAATAAACAGGTTCAAAATTCGGGGCATGGCGGATGGCTTTTTCGAAATAGGAAGCGGCCTGTATGAAATTCTCAGCATCCTGGGCGAGGTAGCCACTGATGCGATAGCCAAATGGATTGAGGGGCTCTTTGTCCATAATTTCCAGTGCGAGTTTTTCCGCTTTCTGATTTTCGCGAATCTGGAGGTATAAGAAGGCCAGCCGGGTGCGGATGGATGCAGGAACCACTGGCAGAGCAAGTAATTCCTCATAACATTTTATGGCCTGATCCCGGTCGCCAACATCTTCATAGAGCTGACCGGCCATGGACTTTGTGGTGTCGTCAGCTCCATCCGATTTCAGAGCCTTATTCACGCATTCACGTATCCAATTGCTGAGAAGTGCCGCATCGCCCTGACTGGATTTTAAAAATTGGGATAGGACACTGGCGACCTGAATCCATCCAGAGGGACCCAGTTGAGCTTGACCCAAGGTGCGTTCAACCAGGTCCGGGACTTTGTCATCCTGACCTTCCTGATAATATATGAGGAGAACGGACCGCAGGGCAGCCACGGCTCCTGGATTTTTTTCAAGAATATCCAGGTTTAATTTCAATGACTCATTGAGACGATTGCTGGCGATGTAGGTCATTCCAAGCAAGGACCTGAGATTTTCATTATCGCTGTCAAAATCCAATGCCCGTTCAAGAATCGATATGGCTTCATCATTGCGTTTAACAGACAAAAGGTAGGGCACAACCTGCTCCACCAGAATCAGATTCGTTGGGTCAATCAGAGCAGACCTCGCAAAAGCCTCCATCGCTTCCGACACCTTTCCCTCCATTTGAAGCACCATTCCGGTTCCGAACCAGGCAGCTGCATCAGCCACCTGGGTTTCTTCCGGACTCAGTTTCCCAGTCACGCTTCGGGATCCCAGATCCGTGTCGCCCGCAAGAACCACATTATTCCATGACATCAGCACAGACAATCCAACCACCAGGAACAGCAGCCCAATCCGACACCAAAGTGACTCAAAATTCATGCAATCCAGTATACTCGCCTTTCTTCACATGAAAAGCATTCCCCCTGAATCTATGGGGACAGACTCAACTGCGGGATCGGGCACACTCTATTTGAGCACAATAAGTCGGTCCCCATATCCGAACCCTGGGAGCCGCAGGCACTCCTCGGGAATGAGGCAACACGTCAGTCTGTCGCTATCATACGGGGGACTCGACCTTCGGGGGGGGATTTGGTAAAGAGGATGAGCGGATCTGGAAAATAAGAAAAGGACCATGGAAACTTTGGTGATAGCAGCACTGGCTGGGATTGGATTTATTGTTGCATACAGGACCTATGGCCGATGGTTGGGAGGGCGGATATTCCAATTATCGGGCGAGGCAGTCTGTCCCTCTGTGGCCCAGGAGGATGGGAAGGACTATATACCCACCAGTAAAGAGGTGGTTTTTGGACATCATTTCACATCGATTGCTGGAACCGGGCCGATAGTTGGTCCGGCGATAGCGATCATGTGGGGATGGCTGCCGGCATTATTGTGGGTGATATTTGGATCAATATTCATTGGTGCGGTGCACGATTTGGGAGCGCTTGTGGTGAGTCTTCGGAATCAGGGAAAAACCATTGGAGAGGTAGCGGGGCGATTGTTGAATGTGCGGGTGAGGTTCCTTTTTTTGCTGATACTTTTTTTGCCTTGACGGTGGTGCTGGCCATTTTCGGGTTGGTGATTGCAAATGTATTCCGGATGTATCCGGCATCGATCATTCCGTGTATGATTCAGATTCCCATCGCTGTAGGGATTGGGATGATATTGCATCGCAAGGGGGTCCGGCTGCTTATGCCTTCACTGGTGGCGTTGGGATTGATGTATGTGTCCGTGATATTTGGAAACACCGGGGTATTAGGTGAAGTGAATCTGTGGATGAGTGAGCTGCCGATATTGACATGGGTGATCGTCTTGTTGGTGTATTCCTATGTGGCATCCGTATTGCCGGTGTGGCTGCTTTTACAACCGCGCGATTACATCAATTCTCTGCAACTGATCACGTGTCTTGGTTTGGTGTTGCTGGGGTTGGTTGTGGCAGCGGTGGCGGGTGGGCCGAGCCATAGTGGAACCCGCCAGGCGCTGGAGATGTCCGCCCCGGTGGTGAACTGGCAGCCCAAAGGTGCCCCAGCTATTTTTCCGTTTTTATTTGTGACGGTGGCATGTGGAGCGATCTCAGGTTTCCATTGTCTGGTCAGCAGTGGGACAAGTTCGAAGCAGCTGAAGAATGAGAAGGATGCGCGGTTTGTGGGGTATGGCGGGATGCTGACGGAGGGGTTTCTGGCGACGATAGTGATTCTTGCCTGCGCCGCGGGAATAGGATTGGGGATACCTGGTTCCGGGGCCACGGAAGGGATGTGGCTGACAGGGCATGAAGCCTGGCAGGCGCGCTATGACAGCTGGGCAACATCAGATTCGCTGGCAGCCAAAGTGGGGTCATTTGTGGATGGTTCAGCCAATTTTCTGGGAGCGCTTGGATTTTCGCGGGGCATCTCAGTGGCCTTAATGGGAGTTCTGGTGGCCTCCTTTGCAGGAACGACTTTGGACAGTGCGTGCCGGCTTCAGCGGTACGTCATTCAGGAATTGGGCAGGACGATAGAAATCAAACGGAAAGGCACCAATTTCCGTCCATTTGGAGCATTGGAGAATATGCATATTGCGACGATGACAGCGATTATATTGGCATTTGTGATTGCAGCACTGCCTGTTGGAGGGAGCACGTGGGCGGACTGGAAATATTCCACTGCCGGAAAAGGTGGATTGTTGTTGTGGCCGCTTTTTGGAGCGACCAATCAACTTTTAGGAGGTCTGAGCTTTCTGGTGATTGCGTTCTACTTGTGGCGCCGGAATAAACCGGTGTGGTTTATCCTGTTTCCCATGATATTCATGCTTGTGATGCCGATGTGGGCTATGGCATTGAATTTATTCGGTGATGGCGGGTGGCTGGAAAAGAACCCATTACTTTCAGTTATTGGGTTGGCCACGCTTTTATTGGAGATCTGGATGATTTTTGAGGCAATACGATTGATTCCGAGAGCCAGAGGAGTGCTGGAACCGACAGCCCAGGAAAATGTGGGTGCTGGAGGTATGAATGAGCATCTTTATCAGCAAAGTAAACCCTGATCCGGCTGGGACAGCACAATGCAGCTGAGATCTTGTCGCGCCTGGCCTCGTGTGGGCTGCAGACCAATGTCCATTCAATGGGGATTCATTCAGGCACCTTTCCCGCCAAAGCGAGCAGTTCGGATATCGACTCCCGGCCGGTTGGGACAGTCAGGTTTGTATAGAGTTCTGGTCTGCGAGCGGAAATCCATCGCTGACCAGTATTGTCGACCAGCAGATCGGGGCACAGATCGGCAAGGACAAGGGCGTCCCTGGCAACACAGGTTTCATTGAGGATGCGTCCATAAGTATCGATAATCATGGCGTTGCCCGTGCGGACTTCATTGTCATCCATACCGACACCATTGCTGAAAATGTAAAAAACCCCGTTGTCATGGGCCCGGCTTGGCAGCCACCTCAACAACCAACCGCGTCCTTTATCCCCTCGAAACTCAGATTCAATGGCAGGGGCATTGTGATGACGGTTATGCCAGAGCGCCGGGTCGACCAAACCCATGATGTTGGGATCTTTGGAAGCACACCCACCGGTCTGATGGGGCGCAAAGATGACCTCGGCTCCAGCCAGTGCCGTCAAACGGACATTTTCAACCAGGTTGTTATCGTAACAAATCAATAGCCCGGCTTTGAATCCGTGGGGAGTTTCGAAGACGGTTACGGATTGGCCGGAGGACATGGCAGGATTCACAAAGCAATGGAGCTTGCGATGCGAGACGACCTGGCCATCCGGCATGGCAACGACATATGTGTTGAAGAGCTGACCATCCAGACTGATTTCAACCAAACCGGCACCTATGGACATGCCATATTTCCGGGACAATTCCAGCAAACGCAGCGATGTCGGGCCTGAGGGCACGTATTCAGCGAGGCTGACAAGCTGGTCGTGGGTAAGATTCCTCAGAAACCAGTAACCCGTCACACAACACTCGGGGAAAATGAGAACCTCCACTCCCAGCTCGGAAGCTTCCGCAACCATCCTCTCAATTTTGGCCAGATTAACCGGTTTATTCCCTGAAACATGTTCAAATTGAGCCGCCGCAACCCTGACTATTTTCTGCATGAATGCGGCCCATAATAAGCTGGAATTCGCATATCCAAAAGCCGATTTTCCGTCCGATTGATGGTTGAGAACCTCTGGGCTTCCAAAACTGATGGCGAATTATTATTTTGAAATGGATCTGAAATCATCACCCTGTTGGCTGAAATCATGGATATAGAATATGAATCAATCCGGGGATGGCTGGCAGGATATGGGATCCTGACATTGATTTTGACCTTAGTCTCCATGGCTGCTATCCGGTCGGGAAGGAAGCAGAGACTGATTCAGAATATTCCCACAAGCAAAACGGCCGGCGTGTTCATTGGTTTGGTCGAAGTCAAGGGCACGGCTGAATGTGAAGTTCCGCTCGTCAGCGAACTCGCACGGGAAAAATGTGTGCAATTCGAGTTCAGCGTATCAGAACACTGGTCGAGGACTGTCACTGAAACCTACACCGACAGCGATGGAAAATCCCAAACCCGAACCAGGACAGAATCCGGATGGACAACCCTGGAATCGGGCGGCAGGGAGACTGCATTTTATTTGCAGGATGAGACGGGTCTTTTGCGGATCCTGCCAGAGAATGCCCGGATTGAACCCATGACTCTTTTTGAACGGTCGGTGAGACGAGGCGATGACCTCTATTACAGTCGTGGACATCACCAGGCCATTCGGGATTCGACACACCGCAGAAGATTCATGGAATCAGGTATCCCCTTGCACAAGGAACTCTATATCATGGGCCAATCCCGGGAGCGACAGGACATTGCGGCTGCAGAAATAGCACATGATCCACAGGCACGATTATTTCTGATCTCAACTCATCCCGAGGATAAGATTCAGAAAGCTTATGGTCGGGGATTCTGGCTATGGGGGATGTTCGGGCTTATCCTGGCTGGATTGTCTCCATGGGGTATTCAAAAAATTGTTCTCAAAGCAGATGACTACCCGGTGGTTCCAGCTCTGATCACACTGGGTGTATATATCCTTCAATTTTCTGTGCGCTGGGGATTAATGATATTCAATGATTTGATTGATCTGAAGAATAGAGTGGAGCAGGCGGAATCCAATATTGATATCCAATTGAAACGGCGGCATGAATTGATTCCGAGGCTGGTGAATATTGTGCGTGGGCTGGTGCAACACGAAAGCGAGGTGCAAACACATCTGGCTCAACTTCGATCCCAGTCAGCGATCATATCCGCCCGTCAATCTGGAGACTCAGCAATCGCCTGCCAACCAATCATCCATATCATCTCAGAGCAATATCCAAATATTTCCGCTGACCATGGATTTAATAAACTCCGGGAAAACCTCATTGATACGGAGCAAAGAATTGCTCTGGCGAGGAATTATTTCAACGATATCTGCACTCAATATAATACGCGGTGCCAGACAATACCGGATCAATTCCTGGCTTCGCTGGCTGGGCTGAAATCTGTGCCTCTCTTTCATATGCAGGACCTGCACCGCGAGCCGATCCAGGTCAACCTGGCCAAATGAAATGCCGGTCGTTCCAGTGACTGGCTCAATTCCATGAAGAATCGGACAAATTCTGAACCAGCGGCGCACCATCTTTTGAGATTTGTTTGCGGGCCTTAAAAGCATATCCGTGAATATATTCCAGGCAACGATGGTATCCTTTGAATGATTGATGATGGTGAACCGGATGCAGGATAAGTCCGGATCCATCAAAAAATAAAAAACCCTGCGTGGTTATGCAGGGTGGCTGTGCCAGAAATGATCCATTGCTGCGGAACCAATTATTCTTTGAAGAATTGTCCGATGATCTGTTCGATACGTTGAGCGATTTCTGATTTTGGATCGACTTTTTGCGAGGCGAGCAGGGCTTCTTTGGCAGCGGCTTTGTCGTCTGACTCAAATAACATGGCTCCCTTGTAAAAAAGAGCCTCCTGAAGGAGAGATCCGGCCGGTTTCTCATTGTCTATGAAAGCCGTAAGTTTCTCGAGTGCGTCTTTGGGCGAAGTGGCAGCCTGCATGACCGACTGGAATTTTTCAGCCAGTTCTGAGTTACGCAGAACTCCTTCATATTTTGCTTTGAGGCCGGCGGTGTTCTCTGAGTCCAGTTTGATGATTTCAGCGATCTGATCCTTGTTGACGACTGGATCAATTTCATCTCCCATGGCGGACAATCCTTCATCGAGGAATTTTGCTTTTTCGACACCCGAAGCGGATTCTGCTTTTTTGAACGCGGTCAATTGTTTTTTGTAGCCGACGGATTTGTTGGTGAGGCGGGCGACGTAATCCTCGGCAGACTCACCGGAGTAGCCGACGGTTTGCCAGTATGGCTTGCCTTGGGCATCGGCGAGGAAAATGGTTGGGACGCCTGAGATTTTGAATTCCTGGCTGAGGCGCTGGTATTGTTCAATTTCCTCGGGAGTCTGGTTTGATTTGTCATTGGGATTATCCAATTTGAGCAAGACGAAATTTTTGGGCACTTCGGTCTTGAAAATGTCTTTGGTCAGAACATTGGAGGCGAGGGCTTTGCAGGGCGGGCACCAATCGGATCCGGTGAATTCCATCAGGATACTCTTGCCTTCTGCGGCGGCCTGCTTTTTGGCTTTTTCGAAGTCCACCAACCAGCCGTCAGCAGATTGGCCAGAGAACGCGGCCATAGTTAAAAGAGCCGACGTGATCAATGCGGCGCGACTCGATGCCTTTTTCAACAGCATGAATTTCATAGGTCCAACATATCACCCAACCATAAACCGTAAACCCCAATTTTCAGGATTTATTTTCGGTAAATGGAATTTTTCCGGTAACATTTTTTAAGGTTTTGTGTGGGTTGATACGGCAAGTGTGTGAATAAGTTTCCCCATGTGCCAGGCAGACATTTTCAAAGAAGATTTCAGGTCATGGGAGATGTGTGATAGAAGTTGTGAGGGATGGCGGAGTATCAAGTCAGCTTTGAAATTTTTGAAGGCCCCCTGGATTTGTTGTTGTATCTGGTGCGGCGGCAGGAAGTGGACATCTATGAGGTGAATCTGACTCGATTGGCGGGTGATTTTATTGAGTATGTGGAGATGTTGAAAGTGCTGGATCTGGATATAGCGGGTGAATTTATCGTGATGGCGGCATCGCTGATTTATATCAAGAGCAAGGAGTTACTTCCTATAGATCAACAGGTGGTGGATGAAGAGGATGACGACGATCTCGATCCCAGATGGGAACTCATCCGGCAGCTGGTTGAATACAAAAAGTTCAAAGACGCCTCGCGCCACCTTCAGGCCCTGGAGCGGGCGGAAGAGAACATTTTCCCCCCGGGGAGCCGGGGAAACTCGATTTTCCACGTGTGCTGGAGATGCCTTCGGGCCAGCAGGCCACAGTCGACGATCTCGTCAAAGTTCTGCAGATTATCCTGGAAAGATTTGAGCAACGGTTGGAACGTGTTTCAGAAATCGTGCAGGATCCCTTCACGGTCAGTGATAAAATCCAGTTCATACTGAGACGGCTGGAATGCGTGGACTTCCTCCTCTTCACCCACCTGTTTGAGGGAGTCTCAACACGATCTGAGATTGCAGCCACATTTCTAGCCTTGCTGGAGCTGACCAAACAGAAACGCATTGCGCTGATGCAATGGAGGCATTTTTCTGACATCCGGGTGGAAAAGTCCCTTGAAGAATGGGATTCAGCGACTGCGGAAGAAACCGAGTTGACCTTTGAGTGAGAAAAGTCTGTGATTCTGGAGCATGGAACTGCGGTCCATAATTGAAAGTCTGCTATTTGCATCTCCACGGGGACTGACCCCGGCGGACATTCGCGAGATTTTCCGGGTGACCGCAGAGAATTCGGACGAGGAATGGATTAAAAAGCTGTCGACAACCCGCGAGCGGAGCATCGAAACCGAACTGAAGGAGTTGGCTGCGGACTATGCCGGGTTGGGTCGCACTTACCAACTGCGGTGTGTTGCTGGAAAATGGCAGTTCTCTTCCCTGCCCGACTTCAGCCCATGGCAACAGGTGCTCCTGGGTAAAAGGCAAAGGCCGCCCAGGCTCACTCAACCAGCCCTGGAGACACTCGCCATCATAGCCTACCGTCAACCCATCACCCGCCCGGGTATTGAAAAAATACGCGGTGTATCCATTGACGGGGTCCTGGGAAAGCTCATGGAGCGCGGTCTGGTGGAAGAAGGTGGAAAATCCGACCTTCCAGGAAAACCGGTGCTTTACGGGACAACTGAAACATTCCTGGAATACTTTGGCATGTCCAGTCTGGCAGACCTTCCCGACGCCGCCATGCTCAAAAGTATCTCCTCAGACCCGAATACTCCTCTGGAGGCTCCTTCGGAAAACCTTCACAAAGTTCCCAACCCGGAGGAACTGACGGAATGGGGCATTGAGAACACTCTGGATCTGGCCCCGAATGAACCACCCGAAACCTCTGAGGAGGAACCCGGTCCGGAGGACGACGACGAAGAAGAGGAATATGACGATGAGGACGACGACGACGAGTATGAAGACGATGATGATGAGGACGACGACGACGAGATCGGGTATGCCTCCCGTTCATCCCTGCGTTCGCCAGTCGGCGTGATTGAGGCGACTGAAGCACAGATTCTCGATCTGGAATCCCTTTTACCGGACGATCGGGTGCCCGTTGGGAAACGGGTGGTCCTGTACCGGCACTCCACACCAGACTGGCTCCAACAGTGGATCGGATTTTTTGAATCCCTCCTGGCCCCACCCCAGGAAAAGTCTCCGATTCATCCAGAAAACCCCACTTCAGACCATCCAGATGCATCCCGGAAGGTGCCCACAACTCCGTTCCAATTGGAAGAACCTCAATACATAAGCTTGGAAGAAACGGAACTTTCTGACTCGGACCAGAACCAGACCGGGTCGTCTGAAAGCCAGAACCCGTCCTTGCAATCTCAAACCGGGTCGCTGGAGGTTCAGGACGTGGAGCTGGAGGTTCAGCACGTGGAGCATATCGGGAATACGTCGGGTGTAGCATTTGTCAAGCCGGAGGGAGATGGTCATGAGGAGAAGGCATTTGAAGAAAGTGATTTGGTCAGCCCCCCTGAAGAGGCGGTGATGAAGAGAACACAGGAGGAGGATCTGAAAGTGGCCCATTCTTTGGAGGATTCAGTGCGGGTGGAATCCGGGTCTTCCGGCGGGGAGCCGACATTGCCGATTCCTGAGGTTGAGGAGCGAAATAACCAAGTTGAAAAAAGCAGAGGAGTGAAGTCGTGGATCCGGAGAGTGCGCCGGGCGATAAATTCTATTGAAGATCCATCGGATCCAGTTCAGTTTATAGGTCTTTTCTCGAAAAAATTATGGCAAACCTTGAATACCATAGGCAGAAAATTGACGAATTGGATGAGCAAATCATCCAGGCGTTGAACGACCGCACCCGGCACGCACTGGCCATAGGTGAAATCAAACTTGCCAGAGGAGAGGAGATTTATGCCCCACACCGCGAGCTGGCAGTGCTGGACAAAGTCTGCAAGGCAAATCCCGGCCCGGTGCCGAATGAGTCCTTGAAAGCCATATACAGGGAGATCATGTCGACGTCACTGGCATTGGAAAAGACCATGACCATCGCCTACCTGGGGCCTGAAGCGACATTCACACACCAGGCTGCCATGAAGCGATTTGGCGCCAGCCTGCGCTATGCAGCCCAGAAGACTATTGCAGATGTTTTCAACGAGGTAGCACATCATCGGGCTGACTATGGAGTGGTTCCCATTGAGAACTCAACAGAAGGAGTGGTCACACATACCTTGGATATGTTTATCGATAGCGACCTGAAGATTGTTGCCCAGATCGTGATGCCTATCGAACACTGTCTGGTGGGGAAAATTAAGAAAAGTGAAATTGAAGTCCTGCACACCCATCCGCAGGCACTGGCTCAATGTCGTGGGTGGTTGATGAGAAATCTGCCTTACGCCGAAGTCATTGAGGCATCGTCCACAACCCGGGCTGCTCAAAAGGCCGCGGAAACTCCCAAGACGGCCGCCATCGCCAGTGCGCTTGCCGCAGAAACCTATGGCCTGGACATCATTGAAGCCAGCCTCCAGGACAATCCGGACAACGTCACCCGCTTTTTTGTCCTCGGAAGAAAATGCAGTCCCCCCACGGACCGCGACCGCACCAGCCTCATGTTTTCTCTGCGTCACGAGGTGGGGGCCCTCCACACCGCCCTGAAAATCTTCCAGAATTACGAACTCAACCTGACAAAAATTGAAAGTCGTCCCAGCAAACGCAAAGCCTGGGAGTACCTGTTTTTTGTGGATTCACCGGGCATTTTGACAAATCCCCCACATCTGATGCGATTGAAGAACTCCGGGAATGCACAAACTTCCTCAAAATTCTCGGTTCATACCCGGTGGACGCTCAGAATTCCTGAACGATTGGTGGAGTCAGCGACATCCCATCCTCATTTCAGGACAAAATTCGCCTTCATACGGGACATGGATCGGACGATGAAAAACCATGCTGGCATCGGAATCCCGGTGAGATGAAGTGCCGGTCCATTCCACTATGAGGCGACAACGACAATTCCATCGGAGAAAACTGAGATGAAATGGGTCCTTCTCACCCTGATCCTGTCGACGCTGCTGGGAGTCTCACTGTCCTACCTGGGCAAAATGAACCGCATCCGGATTGGATTCCCTCCGCGGGATATCCAGAAGGCTGAGGAATCGGGCGTTGCAGAGAATCGCGAAATGCCGGAGAAGCAGGAATTACCCCGACTCCCGCATCAAGTCCTCATACAGCCATCTCCTGCTGAGCGCTCAATGACCCTCTTTCATGGATCGGATGGCTCAGGTGCGGATGGAGAGTGGGCCAAAGCCGGATTTGATATTTGCCGGATTCACGTGAGTCGGGAGGATGTCCGGATGAGTGAGCTGGAACCTTTAATTGAGCCGGGCTGGTGCGTGACAAATCAGGGCATGGTTATGAATATTATCTGCCAGGCGGATTGCCAGGTGGGCCAGTTCGAATCGCTCCTCCGCCACCTGGGTATGCAGGAATCCTTTGTTTTTGGTGGGGTCATTACCGGATATGTCCCATTTCAACTGATTCCCACCCTGGTGAAGCGTGAGGAAATCGCATTCATGTGCCCAGCGGGTCATCCATGAAATCCACCCAATCCATTGGAGGGCAGGAAAATACTTGTGATTTCAGGGAGCTTGAGGCCATAAATGGTGGTCAATCAGATGAAACCAGAAATCAGGCTCATGAAATCGAAGTGTGCGGGGGTAGCCATGCTGGCTGCGGTGGCAATGGTGTCAGCAATCATATCCACCCAGGCCGAGCATCACGAAAAAAAATCCATCTCAACCGGATCTGGTGCCTATTGGTACTCACCGGTTGATGGTTGGGGACTCGTCCCCGGAAGCGATGGCATTGGATCCACTCATGGATCGGTGGCGGTGGCGTCCGATGGAAGAATCTTTGTTCCGACAGATACGGCCCGAGGCATTCTGATCTTTAACCCGAAAGGGGAATACCAGGGATTCTTTGGGAGTGAATTCTCCGGCATCCATCATCTCCTCATCCGCCAGGAAAATGGCGTCGACTACATCTATGCCGCCCACCTCAGCCAATCCCAGGCCATTAAAATCACCCTCGACGGGAAAGTGGTCTGGACACTTCCCTATCCTGAAGCCTCAGGAATATATAAAGCACCCAATGAATACAAACCAACATCTATCGCCGTGGCACCGAATGGAGATGTTTTTGTGACTGATGGGTACGGGAAGAATTATATACACAAGTATACATCTGAATTGGCATACGTTAAATCCTTTGGTGGGAGAGGCGCTGAACCCGGCAAATTCAATACGCCCCATGGTATTGGGATAGATACCCGTGGTGAAAAGCCGATGTTGATGGTGTGTGACCGCGAAAACCGCCGACTGCAATATTTTGATCTGGACGGGGAATATGTGTCGGTGTTTGCTCCATTTTTGCGTCGTCCCTGTTCTGTATCATTTCAGGGAGACATGGCGGTTGTTGCTGAGCTTCAGGGACGTGTCACCCTCCTGGATAAAAATAATAACCCGGTCGCATTCCTGGGCGATAATCCGGACAATAAATTCTGGGCGAATTTCGGCACCGAATCCAAAGACTGGGTGCCAGGCATATTCACAGCACCCCATGGAGCCTGCTTTGACCATGATGGAAATATCCTGGTCATGGATTGGAATGTTCGTGGAAGAATCACCAAACTGGTCAAATCATCCATTCTTGACTGAACCGGAACCCTGAAATTGTGGATGCTTTGGCTGAAAATTTCAAAATAATAAAAAAAATCCCCATGAAAAAACCCTTGATCATTGCTGGTATGGCCGCAGTTGCCACCATTTGTTTACCCATGACCATTCTGAGTCAGGAAGTGGATGATGTTGTTTCTGAGGTTGTGACTGTGACGGAGGAAATGGTTGAGAACCAATCAGCCTGGACTTCGTATGAGGATGCTCAGAGTGAGGTCATGCCCGATCTGCCTGAGGAAAAGCTCAAGTCCTTGAGAGAGGCTGTGTGGAACTATTTCAATTCTCTGGGATACAGCGATACAGAAATGGGATCACCGATATACGCGGACTACAATTCGGATTCGGTGGAATGGGCCACTACCCAAACCACAGTGGAGAATGTGACCTATCACCAGAGCAGTGGTGAAGGGATCGGGTTTTATCCAGACAGTCAGGGCGCCTATTCTCAGACGACAACCTGGACATCCAGCGCATCCTCCACTCCCGGTGGCGGTCGCGCGCACTGGGACGAATCCACAAACGCCGTGGTTTATGACGCGAGCCTGACACCTGAGGAAAAACTGGCGGAACTCAATTATCTTTACCGCAATTCATATATCTCACCCGGAGTTTATCACGGGGAAAAAGCACGATTGATCCCATTGCTCAACTGATCGGATTACCCCGCATTTCAGACCATGGCCCACGCTGGAAACCCAGGTGGGCCATTTTTATGGAACCGTTGGAATCAGGAAAAAGCCGCCACAGGAGGATTCCGGGGCGGCTCATCTTTGTTACTGGAAATGGGATGGATCAGACCTTGCCGAAGATGGATTTCCCGGTGGAGTTGAGGTCATTGCAAGCCTCGATCATGCGATTGGCCATGGCCAGTTCAGCCTTCTTCAGATACGAACGGGGATCGTATACTTTTTTATTCCCGACTTCTCCCTCGAGTTTGAGGACGCCATCGTAATTCTTGAGAACATGGTCGACGACTGGGCGGGTAAAGGCATATTGGGTGTCGGTATCGATATTCATTTTGATGGCACCGTATTCGATAGCCTCCCGGATCTCTTCCCTTGATGAACCGGAACCGCCATGAAACACAAAGTTTACCGGCAGGTCTCCCGTACCGTATTTTTTCTGAATGTAATCCTGCGAGTTTTTAAGGATCACCGGCTTCAGAGATACGTTTCCGGGCTTGTATACCCCATGTACGTTACCGAACGCCGCCGCAATGGTAAAGTTCGGGCTGATCTTCAGCAGCTCTTCATACGCATAGGCTACTTCTTCCGGCTGGGTATAAAGCTTTGAGCTGTCCACATCGGAATTATCCACGCCGTCCTCTTCTCCACCTGTCACACCCAGCTCTATCTCCAGGGTCATTCCCAGCTTCGCCATTCTTTCCAGGTAACGCTTCGAAATTTCAATATTTTCTTCCAGCGGCTCTTCCGAAAGGTCGATCATATGAGAGCTGAAAAGCGGACTTCCGGTAGCGGCAA
Organism: Verrucomicrobiota bacterium; assembly: GCA_021209225.1. Classification (GTDB taxonomy): domain Bacteria; phylum Verrucomicrobiota; class Verrucomicrobiia; order Limisphaerales; family JAJOIW01; genus JAJOIW01. Next base: position 4,090 of record JAJOIW010000151.1, on the reverse strand, counting down.
AATGTTTTTCACCGGCATCCAGGAGGCCGTCGATCCAGGGCAGCAGCTTCTTGGCGCAGTGATCGGTATGCAACACCACCGGAACACCGTACATTTCCGCCAGGTTGTGCACGTGCAGAGCGCCTGATATGCTACCGGCTACTGCTGCTTTCTGCCCGTCGTTAGAAAGGCCTTTCCCTGCATAAAATGAGCCTCCGCCATTGGAAAACTGGATAATCACCGGTGAATTGACGGCTCTGGCCGTTTCCAGAACGGCGTTGACAGAGTTTGTGCCTACCACATTTACCGCCGGTATGGCAAAGTTTTTCTCGTTAGCAATTCTTAAAAGCTGGTTCAATGCTTCTCCGGTAACCACTCCGGGTTTTATTAATGACTGACTCATCGGATATTCAGGTTTAATTTTTTAAATGACAAAATTAAGAATATTTTTGCACATGTGCTAAGAACTCATACGCCGCAATATTGTTTTTTAAGAAAGCCTCCCCGTTCCATGAGTATAGGTATTATAGTAAGTACAAATCGTGAAAATTCCATTTCAGCCAGGATAGCGGAGTATTATTCCCGGCGCCTGTCGGAAAAAGACCAGGAGCACCAGCTCATTTTCCTGAAGGATCTCCCCCCCCAATTTCATTTTTTCCAATATGTACGGGGCCTCTGACCCTGCGTTTGCCCCTTTCCAGGAAAAGATCGACGCCCACAGCAAGCTGATCTTTATTATCCCGGAATATAACGGCTCTTTTCCCGGCGTCCTGAAAGCTTTTATTGATGCGCTCCGGCATCCGGACAGCTTCAGCCGGAAGAAAATAGCCCTGGTGGGGGTGTCTTCCGGAGCTTACGGCAACGCCGTGGGCTTAAGTCATTTCAGTGATGTTCTGGCCTATCTGAATGCAGATATTTTAGGATTACGTATAAAATTAGCCAATATTTTGGCACATTTTTCCGACGGAGCATTTACCTTTGAGGTTTACGCCCGGTTTGTGGAAAAACAGATTGATACTTTTATTGAATTTTAATCATATACCAACCATGATGACCCGATTTTTAACAGCACTTTCAACCTTCCTCCTTGTTCTGGGTACTGCCCGGGCACAATACTCCGACGCTCCCCCGAAAGAGTCTCCCATGAAAATGAAGCCCGAAATGACGGAGATCTGGGAACCGGAAGTAAAGGTCATTACACCGGGAAAGAACCCGGGCGATGCTCCTTCCGATGCCATCGTGCTATTTGACGGGAAGAACCTGGATCAGTGGGTAAGCACGAAAGACCCCAAAAAGCCGGCACCCTGGCAAGTGATCAACAATGAATATTTTGAGGTGGTGCCCCGCTCCGGAGGCATACAGACCAAAATGAAGTTCGGGGATTGCCAGCTGCATATTGAGTGGAGTGCCCCTGACGTGGTGGAAAGTGTGGGCCAGGGCCGTGGAAACAGCGGCGTTTTCCTCCAGAACCGTTACGAGATCCAGATTCTCGACAGCTATAATAACCGTACATATGCCAACGGCCAGGCAGGCAGCATTTACAAGGATCATCCTCCCCTGGTGAACGCCATGAAGAGTCCGCTGGAGTGGAATACTTACGATATTATTTACCGGGCACCCCGCTTTAAGCCTGACGGCCGCCTGGACTCTCCCGCCAACGTCACCGTGATTCATAACGGGGTGGTGGTTCAGAACAATGCCACCATTAATGGTCTTACGCTTTATATAGGGCTTCATAATTACCCGGAAGCGCACGGGGAAGACGTGATATCGCTGCAGGATCATGGAAATAAAAACCAGTTCAGAAATATCTGGGTCCGGAAATTATAAACCGACCAATCCTTTAGCGATATAGTCCTGAACCGCCCGTTTGGAAGCATCGGATGATTCGGGTACGGGCATGGAACGAAGCGGGTGTCTTAAAGCAGATAGCTTATACATGAGAAGTCTGAAAGAAATTTACGAGAAGGTTTGTGAGGGAATCTGGTTCTACAGCAAGGACGAGGCCCGTGAGATCGCTTTTTTGCTTTTACAGAAGCTTTGGGGAATCAGCAGGACCGATCTGCTGGTGGGTGAAACCGACCGGCAGGCGGATTCCCTCGAATTTTATATTGAACGGATCAACCAGGGGGAACCCGTACAATACATCCTGGGAGAAGCCTGGTTTATGAACCGGAGCTTTGCGGTAAACCCTTCCGTACTGATTCCCCGGCCGGAGACTGAAGAAATGGTCAGCCGGGTCTCGTCGCTGACCCCGAAGACCATCCTTGATCTCGGCACCGGATGTGGCTGTATTTCCGTAACGCTGGCACTGGAAATTCCGGAAGCCCGGGTCTTTGCCATTGATATTTCAGACCATGCCCTCACTACCGCAGAAAGCAATGCCCTGGCCCACGGAGCGCAGGTAACCTTTGCTCCTGCCAACATGCTGGATTTCGAAAACCCTTTTCCGGCAGATACATTTGATCTCATCATCAGCAATCCCCCTTATGTCAAGGAGAACGAAAAGCCCGAAATGCGGAAAAATGTCCTGGATTTCGAGCCTCACCTGGCGCTTTTTGTCCCGGATCAGGACCCCCTGGTGTTTTATCGCCACATTGCGGAAACAGGCCTGCAACACCTGGCTCCGGGAGGGGCGATCTGGGTAGAGATCAACAGTTACCTGGGAGAGGAAACCGCCGCTGTTTTCAGAGAACGGGGATACAGCCATGTAAGACTGCTGAAAGACTTTTTCGGGAAGGAAAGATTCCTGGAAATAAAGAAATAATACCTATGGAAAGAAAAGAGTATCTTCATCGTAAAATAAGTGAAATCCATACCGAGATAGGCAAGGCCGTGATCGGGCAGGAACACCTGATCAACCGACTGCTGATCGGTCTTTTTACGGATGGTCATATTCTCCTGGAAGGGGTTCCCGGCCTGGCCAAAACCAAAACGATCAACTCCCTGGCCCAGGTACTGGACCTGGGTTTTCAGCGGATTCAGTTCACCCCCGATCTCCTGCCTTCCGACCTGGTGGGAACCATGATCTTCAACCAGAAATCAGGCGATTTTGAAGTAAAAAAAGGGCCTATTTTCTCGAACCTCATCCTGGCAGACGAAGTGAACCGGGCACCGGCAAAAGTGCAGTCGGCCCTGCTCGAAGCCATGGCGGAAAAGCAGATCACCATTGGGGAGGAATCGTTCCGGCCCGACACCCCTTTCCTGGTGCTGGCCACCCAGAACCCCGTAGAGCAGGAAGGCACCTACCCCCTGCCGGAAGCGCAGGTAGACCGTTTCATGATGAAGGTGTATGTGGATTACCTCGACAAGCGCTCGGAGCTTGAAATGATACAACGGGTCTCGGGCTACGACTTTAACCCCAGCATCCACCATGTCCTGAACAAAAAGGAGATCGAAGAGATCAAACGGCATATTAACACGGTAACTATTTCGGAATCGCTGGAGAAGTATATTGTGGAGCTGGTTTTTGCCACCCGGAATCCCGAAGAGTACGGGTTAAAGGAGGAAGCCCGCTATATCCTTTTCGGGGTTTCGCCCCGGGCAGGAATCTCCCTGTACAAAGCCGTGAAGGCGCATGCGTTCTTTAATTACCGCGACTACGTTCTTCCCGAAGATGTCAAAGCCCTGGTCAGCGATGTTTTTAACCATCGTATCATCCTGAATTATGAAGCGGAGGCGGACGGTATAACTACGCGCCAGATTATATCGTCTGTGCTGCAGAAAGTAGCTATCGGCGGCTAACCTGCCTAAAAAGTACACCACCATGCTTTTCAGACAAGTTCTATGAAGGACGGTCATCTTTAATCCTCCAGAAGGTTTCCTAAAAAAGTAAATCGTAAAAAAAGCGAGACCAGGAAAAATAGAATGGCCCAGTTCAGGTACTGGTAATAATAATCCGCCATATCATAAACACGGGAACTCTCGGCCAGGCTTTTTTCCAGGCTGTCGATCTGGTCAAAGATGCGGGTGAGTGCCGAATTATCCGTAGCCTTGAAAAAGCGCCCTTCGGGTCCTCCCGCCAGCATGCGGAGGGTTCTTTCATCGACCACTTCTTCCGAGCCGGGCTTTCCGATAGCGATGGTATAAACCCGCACGCCAAAAGAGCGTG
>JAJOIW010000051.1 GCA_021209225.1 Verrucomicrobiota bacterium | reverse complement strand
GTGGGGTCGCCGATGCCGTCGGCCAGTGCGGCAAGGCCGGGAATGCGGCTCTGCACGGTCTTGCTGGCGGCGACGCTGGCGGTTCTGCCCCCGGTGCTGAATGGGGCTCAATCGCTGTCGATGCTTCCGGTCCTCACCAGTCTCGGCTGGATCCTGCTCTCGGGAAGTCTCTGGGTTGGCCTCGCTATCAACGTTGCATTCCGCGGACATTTCCGCGATGCTCTGCGGGAGTTGTGAATCATCCCTCAGAGTGGCTCAGAATTTTCACCGGGTGGGTCCAGATCCTGTCAGACTGGGTCTGGGGTCTGCCATTGGTTGCACTTCTGCTGGGAACCGGGATCTATCTGGCCATTCTCTCTCGATTCTTTGTGTTTCGCGGATTTGTGCATGCGCTGCGGCTGGTGAGTGGGCGGTATACCCATCCGGGTGATGCCGATGCGCCTGGTCATGTGACATATTTCCAGGGCCTGATGAACTCGATGGCATCGACGATTGGCCTGGGGAATATTTCCGGTGTGGCGGTGGCTATTTCATTGGGTGGACCGGGAGCACTTTTCTGGATGTGGGTTGCGGCCCTGATTGGGATGAATACCCGATTTTTTGAAACCACCATGGTGATGCTGCATCGCAGTGCGGACTTCCGCGGCGAAGTCCAGGGTGGAGCCATGTATGTTATCCGCTCTGTCTTCCCCGCATTCTGGCACCCACTGGCTTATTTTTTTGCTGCAGCTGGATTGATTGGCACCCTGGCAGCCTTTCAATCCAATCAGCTGGCGGCCATGATTCACGACCAGACCGGATTTCCTGTCTGGTCCACTGGCCTGGTTTCAGCCGCCATTACCGCCTACGTGATGATGGGCGGGATTCCGCGATTAGTCGCCACGACCTCGACGCTGGTTCCAGTGATGTGCGGCATTTATTTTGTCACCGCAATGGTTGTGATTCTGATGAATGCGCCCCGGATTCCCGGGGTATTTCTCCTTATATTCCAGTCTGCCTTCACGGGTTCAGGGCTTTCCGGTGGGGTGGCTGGAATTGCTGTTGCTGAAGTCATTCGTCAGGGTGTGCGACGGGGGACATTCTCCAATGAAGCCGGATTGGGCACTGCTCCGCTGGCTCATGGGAATGTGCGCACTTCCGAACCTGTTGCTGAAGGGCTGGTGGCCATGCTCGGGCCCTTCTTCGATACTCTGGTGATCTGCACCCTGACGGCGCTGGTCATTCTTCTCGCAGCGCCCGATGTCCAGCAGGATTCGGGAATCCTTCTCACCATGTCCGCCTTCCAGAACGCCCTCTCCTCGTTCGGATCGGTCGTGCTCTCCATCGTCATCGTCCTCTTCGCTTTCTCCACCATTGTCGGAATGGCTAATTACAACCGGAGATGCTGGAACTTTCTTTTTGCCGGCCGCCGGGGATTCCAGGAATCCTCCTTCATCCTCTATTTCTCCCTCACTATCCTCGCCGGTGCCTCCTTTGAAATGTCCGTCGTGATCAATGCCATTGACATTGCCTACGCTTTCATGTCCCTTCCCAATTTAATCGCGGTTTTAGCCACCTCCCGGTCCATTGCCTCCCTCACTCGAACCTATTCCCTTACCTATCTCAAATAACCCTTTGCGTGTTTCTCACGCCAGGTGGTTTAAACTCGACGCCGCGGGCGGGATGGTCTCTGCTGCCGATTCGCGGATTTCGGTTCCAGCACCATAAAATCCCCTCATTTTCCGGATGGCATTGGAAATGCGTATGCTTCTCAAACCTGAATGCTCACGGACAAGATCAGTGATCGGGTTCAACTAAAACTGAATAACAAAATGAACACAGCACTCCGCAACAAAAACAAGGGAGCTTTCACCCTGATTGAGCTCCTCGTGGTTATCGCCATTATCGCGATTCTCGCTTCCATGCTTTTGCCAGCACTTTCCAAGGCCAAAGCCAAGGCAGTCCGCATCAAATGCGTCAACAACCTCAAGCAAATCTCTCTCGGTTACAAGCTCTGGGCCACCGACAACGAAGATCGTTTCCCATTCTATGTATCCATGAACAACGGTGGATCCTCCGAAATCATCGAAGCCCGTAACCCACGTAACACCTGGTATCACTTCCTCGTTCTCTCTAACGAACTCAACGTTCCTAAAGTCTGCATCTGCCCAGCTGACAACTCACGTCAGGAATCCACCGACTTCTCCGTTCTCCAGGACGGACAGAACGGTATCGCATTCGCTGCAAATGATAACGTTTCCTTCTTTGTTGGAACTGAAGGGGATGAAACCAAGCCAGGTATGTTGCTGAATGGTGACCGCAACCTCGAAGGAACTCCTACTTTCAACGGAACTGTTGCTGGTCGTATCAGCAAAAAATTCGTTTTCGGCACCTCTATCTACGGTGACCTCGGAAACGCATTCAAAAAGATCTCTGTAGCCACTGGTGTTCAGGACGGTGAAATGGCCTGGACTCAGAACGACATCCACCAGGATGCCGGCAACATCGGTCTGGCAGACGGATCTGTTCAGCAAGTGACCACTTCCCGCCTCCGTGAAGCCATCCTCAACTCAGGTGATGACTACAACCGCTTGTCCATGCCTGGTAACGAAACCGCTACCAGCCGTGCAGCGACCGTCAGACCTTAATTGATTCCCATTCTTTCTTTCAGCTTCCATGGTGGATTAAATCAATCCCCATGGATTTTTTATTGCCTTATCCAGGTCAATCCACCCGTTTTTCATGAATATATGCGTGAAAAGGTGGTCTGATTGACAGCCACAACCGAAGGCCTATAGTTACAACAAGATGTCAATTCATCACAACAACCCTGAACACCGACCACCTGGTGAATCCACTGATCCCAGCGAGGAATTACTCCTGCTCAAGAAGTTTGTTCCGGCAGGTAAGGGGCCGTGGGGGGAAGTGAGTGACAGCCAATGGAATGACTGGGTATGGCAGCTCAAAAACCGCCTGTCCCAGATGTCCGACCTCAAGGAATGGCTGCCACATTTAGCCGAAGACGAATCGCTCGGGGTGCAGATGAGTGGCAAAAAATTAGCCATGGCCATCACTCCCTACTTTTTTAACGTGATGGATGTGGACGATGAGGGATGCCCGATTCGTCGGCAAGTGATTCCCCGGTCGGGTGAGATGAAAGTCCAGCCATGGGAAATGTCTGACCCATGTGGAGAAGACAGTCATTCTCCTGTGCCGGGGTTGGTTCACCGCTATCCGGACCGCGTATTATTTCTGGTGACCGACCGATGTGCGGCCTATTGCCGGTATTGCACCCGGTCCCGATTGGTGTCGAATGCCTCCGGTTATGATTTCCACCCCAATGTCGATCAACAACTGGAATACATCCGCCGCCACCCGGAGATTCGTGATGTGCTTTTGAGTGGGGGAGATCCATTGCTTTTGAGCGATGCCAAACTGGACCGCATTCTGACGGAGTTGCGGAGCATACCCCACATTGAGTTTGTGCGGATTGGATCGCGGATTCCGATATTTCTGCCTCAGCGGATTACTCCGGCCCTTTGTGAGATGTTGCGCAAGCATCATCCCCTTTTCATCAGCATCCATACGAATCACCCGAAGGAGCTGACGACGGAGGTTCGGGACGGGCTGGCGCGGTTGGCGGATGCAGGGATTCCATTGGGGAATCAGTCCGTATTATTAAGAGGGGTCAATGACAACGTCATCACCATGAAGGCTCTGATTCACAAACTGCTCATGTGCCGGGTCAAGCCGTATTATCTCTACCAGTGCGATTTGATCCAGGGATCGTCCCACTTGCGGGTCAGTGTCCGCAGAGGATTGGAAATCATGGAGCAATTGCGCGGTCACACCACGGGTTATGCCATACCACAGTACGTCATCGATGCCCCCGGAGGTGGAGGCAAGATCCCCATCAATCCGGAATATATTTTAAGTCACGATGACCAGAAAATCGTGATCAGGAATTTTGAAGGTCGGGTCTTTGAATACCCGGAGCCAGTGGAAACCAAGGTGCGGTATTCTCTGCCCGTGGGGCATCAGTGTGCTGAAGGATGTGTCACCCCTGAGGCATGCTGCCAGGAAACTCAATGATTCCATGAATCTGAGCGATCGCTGATTCCTATGGAGACCTGGAACTGGTTAGTGACTGAGCCGGCCTCAGCCAACTGGAATATGGCCTTCGATGAGGCGCTGTTATCGACGGCCAACCATCGTGGGGTATCGGTCGTCCGGTTTTATTCCTGGGAAGGCAAACCTGCTTCGTTCGGGTATTTTCAAAAATTAAAGGATGTGGAATCGTTGACAACCCTCCGGCCACTGGTGCGGCGCTGTTCCGGGGGGGGTGTTGTCGAGCATGCTGAGGACTGGACTTATTCGGTGGCCATTCCTTCCCGGCATTCCTGGTGGATGAAATCCGCGGAATCCAGTTATCGGGACATCCATCTCTGGTGTGCTGAGGCGTTGGTTGAAGTGGGAATTCCGGCGTCACTGGCCCCTGAAGCTGATCCATCGGGACCTGGCTGTTGTTTCATTGGAGCCGAACGCAGCGACATCCTGGTCAACGGAGTCAAAATTGGTGGAGCGGCTCAACGAAGAAACCAGAATGGCTTGCTTATTCAGGGATCCATTCAAGGAATTCCATCCGTGGATTCTGTATTTAGTGACTGGATTCAGGCGATGGTGGCATGTGCGCCTGGTCCTGTCACACCCTGGCTGGACTGGGAGGATAACCCCGCTTTCACACAATGCCTCAATACCCTGGTCCACGAAAAATACTCCTCTCCAGCATGGCTCAACAAAAGATAAAGAGCCCATTCCAATTCAATTGAAATGAGCTCCTGGAAAATCCCCGGTTTATTTCCGGGGGCGGACATTATCCCGATCCTGCCATCGGCGAAGACGTTTTTGTCAGATCTTTGGCAGAATGGGTAACTTGATTTTTGTTCCACTGAGTGAATCGTGGATGGTGATCGAGCTGGATTTTGAATCCTGAGGAATTTCCAGTACCGCTTTTCCATCCTTCACCGGCAACTCAGGAAGAGCTGCCGGAGCATTCGCATCCGATGTTTCAGTGACCTGCAATGAGGCGGCTTCGGAAGCCACCGTGAAAGTCACTGAGTCTCCTGGGTGAGCGATCGATTTATCCGCTTTCAGTCCGATTTCTGAGTGGTGGGCAGGTATGACATCGGGAAGCCACTTGTTGAGCAGATTCGTGTAATAGAGCACATATCCAAGTGCCCCGATCAGAACCAGAGTTGTAATGATTCCCGGCCAGATGCTTTTCTTGGGTGCAAATGGATCGACGAGTGATCGATTGGATCCTGCTGGAATCCGGGCCAGTTCAGTCAATGAGCTGCCGAGAGGTATGTTGACGCGGGTGAGGGTGTTGACCGCCCATCCGTTGGCATCCAATATGGGCCCAAGATTCCGTGTTCGAAGTTTCATCCAGGCGATGAACATCGATGGCCCGGAAATGGCGAGCAGCAGGCCGATAATGCCAAATGGAATCCACGCCCCCAGGCTGAGGAATCCCACGAGCAATGCGGTGAAAACGCCGGTGATTCCTGAAACAGCCACACCCAATGCAGCTATGGTCCCCACCTCGAACTTTGGTTTTGGTGGTGCCGCACCGGTTTTCAGGGACTCGCCAGCTGTGGCAGCTCCCGCAGCCAGTTTCGAGGTGGCTGCCTCGTCAGCCTCGGCCGCTTTCTTCGCTATGGCCTCCTGAATCCCACGCAACACTTTCTTGTATGGCGACCAGAACGCCTGCTGAATACTGATCGGGTTACTGATGATTTTTGTTATCGTCGCATCCCAGTCGCGTCCCTCGCGGTCGTAAAATATCCCATTCCGGCCTTCAAATAAGTTGTCACTCTCGCCTGCCGTGAAGGCACACGCCACGGTCAGTTTCTCTCCCCCCCGGACGCACGCAATCCACGTATGCCAGAAATGCATTCGACATCGGCGCCATTTTCATATGCTTTGCATTGTCGTTCACATGGAAACACATGTCACAGGCCCGACCATCCAAATACAATGTTCCCGCCTGGAAAATCGCCCCACGACGCGCATAAAAATCACTGAAACTCACATAGTTGTTCAACAACTTGTGCAGATCGCGGTGGAAATAGGTCAGCTTTTCTATCCGGGTCATGGCCGACACTTCGTCCGCGACTTCCAGATCCTCGGCAATCGCTTTCTCCAATGATTCCCGATACTTTCCGGACAATATCTCGCGAATCCGCTTTTTCCCCAAGGGCTCGACGCAGGTCCCGGCTTTGGATTGGATCCAGCCAGTATAAGCATCAAATCGGCCGCAGAGTTTCAGCCAATCCTCCTCAGTCAGGTGTCCGGCGTCTGCGCAACACAGCGAGGTGAATGCCTTCAGTCTGCCTGCCCAGGCTGGGTTGACCCCTTGTTTGAGGGACAGAGGTTTCCCCGCTTCCACCAGCACCAAGGGGAAATTCTGAAGTTCATCAGCAGTAATGGTGAGGTCCCTGGTGGATGCCTCAACATAGGCTTTTTCATCCAGGTTGACTGCCGCCAGAGCGCGTTGGTCAAAGGCAGCCAGTCGGCAGCGGCCGAAGTAGTCATCAATCTTGGCTCTCACTGCCAGAAATGCCTGATAGGCATCACTGGTTTTGTCTCCAAATGGAAAAATCTCCTGAGCGCGGCTCTCACCCACTTTCAACCACGCGTCATAGTCTGAGCAGGCGGTGAAAAACGCTTCCAGGGTGGCTTGATCATATCCCATTTTCCCGGAGCGGTCGGGGACTCCCCCCATGCATTTGACAATATCCTCCGCGACACTGACGAGCTGTGTGTCATCAATGGTTGAAGGAGGTACTACGCCATCGCCGTTATGCAGAGCAGTGGTGAAGAAGTCGGCTGTTTGTGCTGTATCAGCCATCGATATGACAGACGCCTCCTTACCCAGGCTTTGCAGGATATGCTGAGCGGACGCAAGCAATGCCTGCCCCTCCTGCGTATCTGTACGCAGGTTCGACAAGGATACGGAATCCTTCCCCTCCACCAGAGTTTCCGGATTTTTTAAAATATCTTTCAACCATTGGACAGCAGCCAGAATTTCAGGTGGGCGCACATGCCCATCTCCGTCGGCATCCAGAAATTTCAAAGTCCGGGAGTCTATTTCCAATCCCTGAGTCGGGCAGCTCAATGCCACCCATAATTTCTGGTCCAGCTGATCCAGATTGACTATGTCTGCCCCACGGTCCAGTCGCACCTGGTCCACCCCACCCGCCCTATAAAATGACCAGCGGTGCGCTGAATTGATTTTTGATGTTGAATTCTGCCTTTTCATATCGGGTCGAGCATAGACACAAGCTATTCCGAATCAAGGGAGTAATGTATAAAATCCATACATTTACTTTGAATATATTCTCCAGATTCTGCGTCCTCCGCCCGGAGGTAGTCGGGGGCATTTCCCATGCTTTAACTAGATCAATAGGAGTCAGGGAGCTGGTTGAAGTATCATAAAAATAGAGGCCAGAAATAGATTCTGAAAAATTCATGCAGTCGACATTACATGCGTGAGTGTGGCCCCAATGAGTCAGGTATTCTGAAAGTTTGACCCGGGCACCAGGATTTGTTGAGGCGCTGACGGGTCCGCAAAGGCCTGGTATGTATTTTTCAGAGTCTCTTGATCTTATCCGGGGGGAGCATTAAAATTGGTCCATGATAAATCAGGGAGTGAGAATCATCGTATGCACGATCATGGCACTATTGTTGGTTGCACCTGGTTGGGTGGGTGCTGTGGAGGCCGACATCGAATCGGAGAAGGTGACGACGGGCAAAAAGGTGGTGATCATTCCTGTCCAGGATCAGATAACCGGGCGCCATGAGGTCTTCTTCCGCCGCATCGTCCGCGAAGCAAATGAAGTGAAGGCGGATTTATTGCTACTGGATATGAAGACACCAGGTGGATCTCTGGCAGTCACTATGGAAATCTTCAATATTCTCGACAGCTTTAATGGGGATACTGTGACATTTGTGAATGACGAAGCCTATTCCGCTGGTGCATTGATTGCGGCTGCGACTCACAGGATATACATGAAACCAGACTCGGTTATGGGTGCCGCAACCGCGATTATGATGGGACCAGGTGGGGCTCCCGTGGAATTGCCGGAAAGCGTCGATGCCAAATTCAGTTCAGCCTTGCGCGCCAAAGTGCGGAGCAAAGCCACCCGGAATGGACATAACGCTGAAGTCTTCGAGGCGATGATTGACCGGAAGTTAAAGCTGGAAATTGATGGTCAGGTTCTGTGCGATGAAGGCGAGATATTGACTTTGACTGGTGATGAGGCCTTCCGGGAATATGGAAACCCGCCCAAGCCATTGGTTGCCGCTGGATTGGTGGAGGACATCGATGAACTCCTTGGCGTCCTGGGATATGAAAACGCGGAACGCATTCAGGCACAGGAAACCGGATCGGAAACTTTGGGGTATTGGCTTGATCTGGCCAGCCCCATATTGCTTCTGGTGGCGGTAGCCGGATTGTATATGGAGTTCAAGACACCCGGGTTCGGGGTACCCGGATTGATTGGTATTGTTGCTGCGGCACTTTACTTTCTGGGTGGATATGTGGCCGGCTTCTCCACCTGGGCCTGGATGCTTGTATTTCTGGTTGGGGTCGCTTTGATATTCTGTGAGGTATTATTATTTCCCGGTACATTTGTTCTGGGGATTACCGGATTGGTGCTGATGGTGGTCTCGCTGACCATGGCCTTTCTGGATTATGATCCCAACCGCGATCCGCAGCCAGCCAGTGAGCGTCAGATAGCGCCTGAGCGGTACGAGTCGCTGCGCCTTTCTCCCGCCCCGGTGGAGGATTCAGAGACGACCCCCACCGGTATTGTGGATGAATATCTGACCAACGCTTTGCTTAAGCGGGCCAGAGAATTTGGGACTGTGTTTCTCATGCTTGCGGTGACTCTGTTTGGCCTGGCCAAGGTTCTGCCGAAGACGCCGTATTACAACCGCATAGTCTCCACCATGGCGAGTGGTGTTGAATCTGTGATATCGGAGAAATCTCAACACGACGCATTGATAGGTGTTGTTGGTCGATCACTTACGGACTTACACCCCGGGGGAAAGGCCCAATTTGGATCCAGAGTATTGGATGTCATTTCCGATGACGGGGTTCTGGATTCAGGAACACCGGTTCGAATCGTCGCATTTTCGTCCTCTACTGCTCGGGTGGTCAAAGATAATTCTGAGGCCGCGGTTTAATGGTCCATTTCCATGGACAATTAAACTTTTTCCTCCGCCCTCTGAGGATTTCTGAACGAGATGTCCAGCGAGGTTACAGCTGAATGAAGGCTTTCAATGAATCCAGGGTATCTGCCTCATGAATTTTCTTATCTGTCCTCCAGCGGGAGATTCTGGGAAATCTGAGAGCAAGACCGCTTTTATGCCGTGCTGAATGCTGAATGCCTTCAAAGGCTACCTCGAAGACGTGGTGGGGAGGCACTTCATGGACTGGGCCGAATCTGCGTATGGTATTGGATTTGATCCATTGGTCGATCTGGTTGATTTCCTGGTTGGACAATCCGGAATAGGCTTTGGCGACGGTCAGGAGTTGTCCATTGGACCACACTCCAAATGTATAATCGCTGAATAGGGTAGCTCTTTTGCCGTGGCCTCGTTGTGCATAAAGCAGGACCATGTCGGCGGTCCATGGGTTTAATTTCCATTTGAACCAATCGCCTTTGATCCTCCCTGTGCGATACGGGCTATTGACGTTTTTCAGCATCAGTCCTTCAACTTTGCGTTCCCGGGATGTGTCGCGGATGCACATCAGTTCATCCCAGCTTTCCTTTTTGATTTCGGGAGAAATCTGAATCTGATCACATTTCATGTGATGGTCGAGGAGGTGTTGAAGCCGGGACCGACGGATATGGAGTGGGTGCTCCCTCAGATCCATGGAATTGTCCTCAAGCAGATCGTAGGCGATGAATATCACTGGTTCGGAATCCAGAAGCTTCCGTGATACAGACCGGCGGTTGAGTCTCGTCTGCAGCTGGCCAAAGGGCTTGGGAATGGCTAAGTCATGATCCCAAGCGACGAGTTCGCCATCCAACACAGTGCCATTGGGCAAATTCATTGAGGCGATTTCAATTTCCGGAAAACAGTCTGGCATGAATTCCTCACCGCGCGACCAAAGCAATGTGAGGTGTTGACGGCGGATCAACTGTGCCCGGATCCCATCCCATTTCCATTCGGCAATCCATTCGTGCACCGGTCCCAGGCAGTCAGGTCGCCCATCCATCGGGCTTGCCAGGTAAAATGGATACGGCCGGGCCGGGTTGGTCTGACTGGCTGATTCAGGAAGTGCCAGGTTGAAAAATGATTCTGCGGAAGGATCACTTTGATCGAGCATGCGATGCGCCATAATGGCCGGGTCCACATCAAATGTTTCAGCAAGCGCCCTGGTGACCAGTGATTTGGAAACACCGATGCGCCAGCCACCCGTCAACATTTTGTTCCAGACCAGTCTATCCCATCCCCCAAGCCGCGCCCACGCCTCCAGTATTAAAACTTTTTTCCCGGCCTCAGATGTCCGGCGCAATGGGAGAAGATATTGTTCAATCCATTGATGCAAGGACAATTCCTGTACCCTTCCGATGGAGGGTTCAGGCAGTAACAAGTGGATTGTTTCCGCCAGGTCGCCAACATTTTCATAACATTCATCCATCAGCCACATTGGTTGACCGGAAGCTTCGGCCGCCCATTGGCGCAATAACGGGGTTTTTATGGCCCGTTGGAATTTCCTGCCAGTTAAAAAAAAAGACTGCCCATGCCGCATCCTCTGCAGGAACACTCGTGAAATACCTTTGGATCGCTGCAATTTTGTCCATTGTCCGGTGAGATTCATCTATGGATTGAATCAGCTGACTGAATA
>JAJOIW010000142.1 GCA_021209225.1 Verrucomicrobiota bacterium | reverse complement strand
GCTCCGAAAGGCCCACCAGGGCAAAAAAAGAAGAAGAAACAAAAGTAGCTATGGTGTCCGGATTATGAGGCAACGGAGCTTGTCAGTCAGGGTAGTTTCAGTGTGCTCGAATTATGAGGCAACAGGAGTTGAGAAGGGTGGATTTATTGTGGACAATCTAGGATTCAACAGCATACCCCGAGCATCAGGACATGAGTTGAGGGTGGAGTCTGGCGGTGTCATCTGGTCCGATGAAACGGTTGTCCAGACCCTGGAACGGGAATGAGAACTGAAATGGGTCCAATCCGAGGCAATGAAGGATAGTGGCTTGGATATCGCGGACGTGAACCGGGTTTCGTGGATGAAATACCCGAGTTCGTCGGTGGATCCGTAGGAGATTCCGCCGCGAATTCCACCACCAGCCATGAACATGGTGAAAGCCAATGGATGGTGATCCCGTCCCACATATGCGAGGTCGGGTCGATTATTCTGCTGCATGGGAGTCCTGCCGAACTCCCCGCCCCAGATCAGGAGCGTGTCGTCCAGCAGACCTCTCTGTTTGAGGTCGGTGATCAGAGCGTATATGGGCTTATCAATCTGTCGGGATTTAATGGGAAGGTTGTTGCGGATGTCCTCACCAGGCGAGACGCCATGATGGTCCCATCCCCAATCAAAGAGCTGGACAAAACGGACCCCATTCTCCAGCAGGCGTCTGGCCAGGAGGCAATTATTGGCGAAAGCGGCATCGTTTGGCTGAGCCGCCGTTCTGGGGTCAGCCGCATTGTCCATCGAGGAAATATGACCTGGTCTGGCACCGTATAAGTCGAGGATATGTCCGGGTTCCTTTGAAATATCCATGACCTCGGGAACGGTCATCTGCATGCGGAATGCCAATTCATACTGGGCCATTCGCGTGAGGATTTCCGGGTCGGCCACATCCTTGTAGTGAAGATCATTGAGTTGATTCAACGCGTCCAGGGTCATTCTCCTGCCGGCACGGTCGAGTCCTGGAGGATTGGACAGGTAGAGGACGGGATCTCCTTTGGTCCGGCATTGGACCCCCTGATAGACCGTCGGGAGGAAGCCGCTGGACCAGAGGCTTTTGCCGGCGCTGGGAGTTTTTCCTCCCGATGAAAGGACGACAAATGACGGGAGGTTTTCAGAATCCGAACCCAATCCATAAGTGGCCCAGGATCCGACAGACGCACCCCCGGATTGGGGCGTTCCTGTCAGCATCAGAAGTTGTGCCGGTGCGTGGTTGAATTGGTCGGTGTGAACTGACTTGATAATTGCCAGGTCGTCCGCGCATTGAGCCAGCCAGGGTAGGTTCTCGGAGAACCAGGCGCCGGATTGGCCGTGCTGCTTGAAGCGGAATGGGGACCCCAGCAGGTTTGGCACTCCTTTGATGAAGGCGAATCTTTTGCCCTGGATAAATTCGTCCGGGCAGGCTTTGCCGTTGTATTCCATCAGTACGGGCTTGAAATCGAATAAATCCAGCTGGGATGGCGATCCAGCCATGTGAAGATAGATGACTCTTCTGGCCGTGGCTGGAATATGTCCCGGCCGCGGTTTCATGCCCGCGCCCAGTGCATTGGGCGCCAGCTGCGATCCCAATGCCATGCCTGCAAGCCCGAGCGAACATTGACTTAAAAAGTGCCTTCGCGTTTTCGACAGGAGCCAGTCCAGATTGGTTGTCATTTTTTCAGAATGGGTTCAGGGTTTGCACAGAAATTCATCCAGATTGAGCACCACGTTCATGACGTTGGTCCAGGCGGCCAGTTCGGCCAATGCATCCTCCGGGAGATCGGTGGATGGAGGGCATATCTGACGGGCTGCATTGGTGTCAGTTTGATAAAAATTCAGTCTCTGCTGATAGAGGTTATGGAGTACCTGTGACTCTTCGGGTGTTGGGCGCCGGCTGAGAGTGGTGAGCAGGGTCCATTGAATTTTTGCGCTGAAGGAATCGAGACCGGGGTTGGATAGAACCCGATGAGCCAGGTATTGGGCTGCTTCCACATACACCGGGTCATTCAGAGTGATTAATGCCTGAAGTGGGGTATTGGACCGGATGCGGCGGATCAGGCAACTCTCCCGGGAGGATCCATCAAAAGTCAATCGGGCCGGGTAGGGGGATGTGCGGCGGATGAAGGTGTACAACCCACGTTTCCATTTCTGTTGCCCCGGGCTGGGAACCCATTGGTCCTGGCTGTAGACTGTCTGCCAGATGCCATCGGGTTGGTAGGGAAATTCGGATGGGCCGCCCAATTCGCGGTTCAAGAGCCCCGAAACAAACAGGGACGCGTCGCGGATGGACTCACTGGTCAAGCGGAATCGCGGACCACGGGAAAGCAGGGAATTGTCTGGATCCGCCGCCAGTTTTTCCGCGGAGAATTGTGAACTTTGCCGATAGGTGGCGGACAGGGCGATTGTGCGACACAGCCATTTCATGGACCAACCATGGGCTTGAAATTCCCGGGCCAGCCAGTTGAGTAATTCCTCGTGGGATGGATGCGCCCCCTGGGTGCCAAAATCCTCTTCGGTCTCGACCAATCCCCGGCCAAAAAACTGTGCCCAGACCCGGTTGACCTGGACTCTGGCTGTGAGGGGATTCCCCGGGTGAACAATCCATTGGGCCAATCCGTACCGGTCCTTTGGCCAATGGTTTTCAAACCTGTGAAAGGCCTCTGGAGTGGCTGGTTCCACGCTATCGCCTGGATCCAGAAAATTCCCCCGGTTATGAATCCGGGTTGTGCGCCGTTCCACACCCATCAGATCCTGCATGATCGGAATCCGGGGCCAGCTTTCCTCCAATTTTTTTAATTCCTCCCTGATCTGAGCCTGAGCATTCAGGTTTGCGTCATCGGGATCGGGGGATTGGCGCAGGGCGGAGAGTCTGGAATTCAAAACTTCAAACTGCTTTTCCTGGATCCGGGTTGGAAATGGATGATTGGGTGCGTCATCATACCGATCCGCATCCCGCGACTGGTTAAAAAAGGCGAAAAGCTGGTAATATTCTCTCTGGGAAATGGGGTCGTATTTGTGGGAATGGCATTTGGCGCATCCCACCGTGAGTCCCATCCAGACCTGGAATGTGGTATCGACTCTGTCTTTGACTGCGATGATGCGCCATTCCTCGTCATCTGTTCCCCCCTCATCATTGGTCATGGTATTGCGGTGGAAGGCTGTCGCCAGCCAGTCGGATGGTTGGCTGTCCGGCATGAGGTCCCCAGCCAGTTGAGCTATGGTGAACCGGTCGTAAGGCATGTCCTCGTTGAAAGCTTCGATCACCCAGTCCCGGTAGCGCCAGATGGTCCGCCGCAAATCCTTCTCAAACCCCCTTGTGTCGGCATAGCGCGCCAAATCCATCCACTGTGTGGCCCATCTTTCTCCATAGGCGGGGTCATTCAGATACTGGTCCACAAATTTTTCGAAATGATCCAGTGTCGGGTCCGATTCGAAGGCGAGAACATCGTCCATATGCGGGGGCAATCCGGTGAGATCCAGCGCCAGTCGACGAAGCAACCGGCCAGGATGCTCAGTTTCATTGGGTGCCAGACCGATGTTTTCCAGTTTCTGCCCGACGAACATATCGATTGGGGCAAGTGATCCGGATTCAGATGGGGAGGCGCTGGGCTGGGCTGGGGATTGGGAGAGGGGATTGAATGCCCAGTGGGAATCCAGGGTGGCACCTTGAAGAATCCAGGATTTGAATTGTTGAATGATCGGGTCGGGCAGTGGGGCGGAGTGTTCAGCGGGTGGCATGCGGACATCCGGATCCTGTGAGCTGATTCGTCGGAATAACTCACTGGTTCCGGGTTGGCCAGGGTCAATTATCGGGCCCGTTTTCCCATGACTGAAGAGGCCATCCTGGGTATCCAGCCGCAGATCCGCCTTGCGGCTTTCGGGGTCGGGTCCGTGGCATTCCAGGCAATATTGTGCCAGCAGTCGGCGAATACCCGGTCCGGCTTCTGCAACGGAAGTCCTCCCGGATCCCATCCAGATGACCAGAAACAATGCCAGCGCCATCCCCGGTTTCATGACTGAACCAGGTGCTTGATCAGCACTTTTGACTTTCTCCCACTCGAAAAATATTTGGATTTCCGACGACTGGGCAGATCATCCGGACCACCCTCAATGAATCCACCCTTCTGAACAAAATAGGAAAAGGTCTGCGTGCTCAATGCCACCAGGGAATGCAATCCTTTCTGGCGGGCTTTTTCCTCCACAAATTTGACCAGCTTTTTGCCTATTCCCTGATTCTCATGATCCGGATGGACAAACAGGTAGGCGAGCTCTCCAATCTGGCTGCCTTCCTCCACATGGAAAGCAACGCAGCCCACAATTTGTCCATTGGAAATGAATATATAATAATCCCCGATGTGCTCCTCGATGTCTTTTCGGGATCGGGCAATTAATTCATCGGCTTCCACCCCAGCCTGGGTCATAGCCATCAAGGCGCGGACATCGACTTTGGTTGCCTGGCGGATCTGCTGATAGTCATTGGAATAAATCAATGTGCCAATGCCTTCCGGTGAGAAAATCTCATGCAGCAGATCCCCGTCATGGGTCCCATTGATGAGATGCACCCGCGAGATGCCTGATTTACACGCCCGACTCGCAAACCGGAGCTTGGATGCCATGGATGGGCTGAGGTCGACCTGGGGACGTCCCAGCAGTTCCTCCACATCACTGGATGAAATCTGCTTCACCAGTTCGCCATTCACCACCAATCCCGGGTCCTGAGTGAGAAAAATGATTTTGATCGCATTCAGATTCACCGCAATGCTGTAAGCGGCCTGGTCGGAATTAATCCGGAAAAGGGCTCGCTGCCCATTGCCCGTGATGCATGGGACCACTGGGATAATGTTATTCTGCAGGAGGGAATGAAAGAATGCCGAGTCCACCCGTTCAATTTTGCCGGAGAATTGATGGTCAATTCCCTTCAGTATGCCCACCGGGTGCGCTTCCACCGCGTTGGTGATGGCGCCTTTGAGATCCACCGATGCCAGGCCTTCAAGAATGGTCTGGCTGATGCGGTTGGATGCCTGGACGGCAATATCCAGGGTGACCGCATCCGTGATGCCACTGCCAACCAGGTCGGATAAAATCAGATTGCTCTCGCGCGCGATCCTATCCATTTCGCCACCGGCGCCATGGACAATCCCCACCTGGATATTCAGGGATCTCATCACCGCGATGTCGACCAGGAGATTGGCAAAATTAGGATGCATCACCACGGCCGCATCCAGGCACAAAACAACAAACTTATCCCGAAACTTGGGAACGTATTGCAGCACGCCTCGCAATTCAGTGGGTCTCATATCAGATTTCCGGATATTGGTTGATGGCCGGGATGCTCATTGGTTGGTCAGACAATGGTGCCCAAAGCTTTGAGGAATCGATCATTCTGTTCCTGGGTTCCGACTGAGATGCGGAGCCACTCAGGCAAACGATACCCACCCATCGGACGTGTGATGACGCCGAGTTTCTGAAGCTCCTGAAAAATGCGCGCCGCATCCCCTAATCGGGCCAGGATGAAATTGCAATGGGAGGGTGTGTATTCGATATCCAATTCGCGCAGTCCGGATGCCAGCTGCTCCAATCCTGCCGCGTTGACCTGACGGCTGCGTTGGAGGTGGTCCACATCGCCGAGTGCGGCAATGCCGGCCCGTTGCGCCATGAGATTCGTGTTGAAAGGCTGGCGGATTTTCTCCATGGTGGCAATGACGTCCGGGTCGCCCATTCCATATCCCAGTCGGAGGCCAGCCAGCCCATAGATTTTGGAGAATGTCCGCATTAAAAATAAATTGGATTGGGATCCCGCGCGCAGCCTGTCAATCAGTGGGGCAGGGTTGAGGAGATATTCGATATAGGCTTCATCAATAATCACCGGAATATGCGGGGGAATGGAGTCGACAAAACGTTCGAGATCCCCAGTGGATTCCAGTGTTCCAGTCGGGTTATTGGGGTTGGCGACAAAAATGGCGGCTGTTTTATCGGTCACCGAATTGGCCATGGCCACTAAATCATGGGCCAATCCACGAGCCGGCACCTCGACAACTTTCCCCCCCAGCATCAGAGTCAATATCGGGTAGATCGCAAAACAATACTGGGAACAAATCACTTCACTGCCGGGAGTCACAAATGCCCTGGCTATAAACTCAATGATCTCATTGGATCCATTTCCCAGGATAATGCGATTGGGGGAAATATGGAGGGATTGAGAGAGGGCCTGCTTCAAATAATAGGCGTTTCCGTCCGGGTAGAGATGGACGTCGTGAATGGCCTGAGCCATGGCTTCCCGGGCTTTGGGGGACGGGCCCAATGGGTTTTCATTCGACGCCAGTTTGATGATGGATTGGACGGGTAAACCGATTTCCCGAGCCACTTCTTCAATGGGTCTGCCCGGTTGGTAGACCGGCAGGTTTTTCAGGTTCTGATTGAGTCGATTCAGTATAGGTTTTTCCATATTGGCAAATTTGATGGAGTGTCGGTGGCTTGTGAGTCAGCGATTGGAATCATTTCGACTGCCGATTTGCGAGAGGATGAGTTCGACATCGACATGTTTGGCGACCAGCTTGCGGATGACCTCTATTTTCTGAGTGTCGGATGGCCGGGTTTTGACTGTCAGATCATGAACCGTCGAGGCGACCGCAAAGGTTTCCGACTTGGTCGAGAGCACGGGGAATGGCACTTTGGCCACAATTTCCAGAATTTCATCCGACACGGAGCGGGTGCCGGTGAGGACAATTCCAGCCAATCCCTCCTCGGCCTGTCCGAGAAGGGATGAGGCGACGCCCCGCAGAATGTCCAGGCGATCGACGGGCATGATGATCAGGGATCCCTTGCGTGTATAGTTGACCACTTCATTGGCACTCATCGCCCCGACGACCACATTGTCGACCAGGTTTTTCAGAGGGCCCTTGTCATTCAGGGGTTCGGCATTCAAGGACGAGCAGACCAGGTCCATTGTCGGGCGGGACAAAACCGGTTCGTAGGGAAGCACCCCAAGCAGTTTCAACCCGCGTCTCTGAAACCCCATCCGGGTAATTCGCGTGATCTCCTCCAACTTCTGCGGAAGCACCTTGTTCAAAATCACACCAATCACCTCCACCCCCTCCTTCTCGAAAAGCGCCTGGTTGAGTGCCACTTCGTCAATGGGCTTTCCTATGCCTCCCCGCGAGACAATGATCACTTTGGCGTCGAGAACTTTGGCCGCCCGGGCATTGGAAAAATCAAAGACCGCACCAACGCCCGCATGCCCGGAGCCCTCGCACAGGACAAAGTCCTTCTCCCACGCCACCCGGTCAAATGCCTGTTGTGTGCGCTTCACCAGCCAGTCGGGATTGGAATTCTCAATATAGTTCCGGGTGAAATTTGGCTCGATGGCGATGGGAGACATTTCCATCAGCGGGCAATTGAGACGGTAAACCGAATCCATCAGGAGGGTGTCCTCATCAATTCTTTGCTCCTGGACCTCCACAATTCTTTGCCCGACAGGTTTGATATAACCAACCCTGGGGTAGTACTTCTTGAGTGCGGCCATGAGTCCCAGGGAAGTGGTCGTCTTCCCATCATTCTGTCGCGTTGCGGCAATAAAGACCCGAGGAGTGACTTTATTCATCATTAAGATTGCTGGTGGAGAGTTTGAGTGCTTCCGGGTAAAGGCTGGTCAGCTGGTTGGACAAGAGCCCCGTGACCGCCGCGACACCCAGGATGTCGTGTGAGCTGGACCCACGCGAGACATCCGCCGCCGCCCGGTTTAATCCGAGAATGATCTGACCATACGCATTGGACCTCCCAATATGCTGGACCAGCTTGCTGGCAATATTGCCGGAATTCAGGTCAGGAAAAATCAATACATTGGCTTTGCCTGCCACCGGGCTCTCCGGAGCTTTGGTCTCAGCTATGCTGGGCACAATGGCTGAATCCAACTGCAGCTCCCCATCAAAATCGGCATCCAATCCCATTTCGCTGGCCAGTTCCCTGGCCAGTTGTGTGGCTTTTTTGACTTTCTGGATGGTCGGGCTGGACGATTGGCTGAGAGTCGAGAAGGCGAGCATGGCGACGCGCGGGCTTTTGCCGAGGAGGTTCAATGCCAGTTCAGCTGTTGAAACGGCGATATGTGCCAGTTGGATATCGGTCGGGTCCGGAATGACCCCGCAGTCGGCCATGAACAAAACCCCATTGTCCCCGAAGCTGGCATTCTCCAATTCCAGAATCATACAGGAGGAGGCAGTCTTGCGGTGCGGCACCAGATTCACAACCTGAAACAGGGCACGCAGCAGGGATTCCGCTTCCTCACTGGCTCCGGATACAATGCTGTCCGCGCGGTTGGTTGCCGCCATCATCGCCCCGAAATAGGCGGGATTCAGGATTTTTTTCGCAGCTTCACCGCGGGTCATGCCTTTGGATTTGCGGATGTCGTAGAGCACTTTCTCGAAGAGTTGGATTTCATCCGAGTCCTTGGGGTCGAGGATTCTGACGCCATCCAGTGGGACATGGAGTCGATTGGCACAATCCTTGATGGCTGTGCGATTTCCCAGAAGAATGGGTGCTCCCAGTCTCAGAGAATAATATTGCCTGGCGGCCTGAATGATTCTGGGTTCGGCTCCCTCGGGGAAGACGACTCGTTTCGGGTGCCTTTGCAGCTTTTCGATGACACTACCTATAAACCGCATCACAGGATTTATAGACTTATGATGCCGATTCTTCGAGAAAGATTCTCGATTCCGCCTGAAGTTTTTGAGGCACACACGAGGGTGGATGGAGTATGGACGGCGTGATGGTCGTGTGAATTCCATTCGTGAATGGAAACCGCAGGCTGGGAGATGGGGGTTGGATGCCCTCCAGGGATGGAGCAGGATGGACAGACTCCAAGACTGGCCACTTAGGGGAGGGTGGTTGGAGCCGGGCTTTTCTGGATCAGTTCCCACATATCCGCGGCCATATCCCGCCAGCTGTAGCCGCGGATACTCTCGGTGAAGGGTTTGACCGCTTCGCGGGATTCCTGCATTTTATCCCGCCAATTGCGGATGATCCCGCATAGGCCAGCCACATCATCCGGGTCCTTCAGCACCAGATGTTTCAGTGATTCCGGGTAGCGCTCGGCAAATCCCACCTTTGAAGTGACAATAGCGGGAACCCCACTGACTATCGCCTCCTGAGCTGCCAATGAATACCCTTCATAGCGTGAGGGCATGATGGAAATGTCGGTGGCGGCAACCACTTCGGCCAGATTTTCAATAAAACCCAGCATCTCGATGCTTTCATTCAATCCTTCTTCGGCAATGCGTTGCTTCCAGTATGCGACGTCCGCCCCGCGTCCCACGACGAGGAGTTTCGCATCCCAGTTCCCGCTTTGAGTCAAGGACTTCCAGGCCGCATAAAGTGTGTCAAATCCCTTGCGTCGATTTCCCAGCGCCCCCACAAAAATGGCGAGCGGCTGGTTCTGGCCCCAGCCGGACTTCTGCCGGATTTCCGCGCGTTTCTCCTGGCTGATGGGCTTGAATAAATCGACATTCATGCCCAGATAGACGGTGAAGACTTTTTCGGGTGGGATTTTAAAGTGTTTGATGATATCCGCTTTTGTTGTTTCACAGCTGGTGATGATGGTATGTGCCAACTGGACAAACCGCTTCTCATTAAATACCGCCATGGAGTAGTCAATATGCCGTTTCACCTTCTGAAACAGCATGGGCGGAGGGAAGGCTCCATCGGCAGAATGGACGTGATTCACCCAGTTCACATCATTCCAGCGGCAATTTCCCCCATTCACCATGACTCTTCCTCCGCGCTGCATGATGGATCTGGCAATCCGGCGGCCCGTGTGGTCGATCATGGGCTCACTCAAAGTATCCGAATTGAGAATTCGTTTTACCGGATGGTGAGTGACATTCGGCAGCTCCAGCAACTTGGCATGCACCTTGTAGGCGACAATATGGACATCAACCCCGAGCTGAGCCGCATATTCAGCAACAGCCAGATTTGCCCGGTCCATACCGCCCGTTAAGAGGACATTGGGAGCGACAATCAGGAATGGCTTCTTTTCACTCATATTCAAAAGCGTCTGCGGAATATTCTCCTGGCCACATTAGAATTATCTAACGATTCACTCCCTGATGAGCCCGGAAAAAGATGGTATCGGGCAGCCCATCTGCGGGGAGAATCACAGTGGTCGTGGGCTGCGTGGGGTTGAGCGAAGTGAAATCCGCCCAGTTTCTCGAATCCGGCGATGATTCAATAAAGAGGCGGGCGCCAGCGGCCGCATCAATTTCCAGCTCAATGGTTTCAGCGGCCCGGGAAATGGAGAGAATACGGGCGCGTTTCTGGAGATCCTGAGTGATGAGGCGGATGGCCCCAAGTTGAATGCCATCGGGCATGGATTGGGAAATGGTCCATTGCAGTGAAACCCAGGCTTTCCCGTTGGAGTCGGATGAGAGGATCGAATCGAAATGGGATCGTGCGGTGAATTTCCGCAGTCCAGGGATGGGCGGTGATGCGGGAGTTTCAACCAGGATCAGGGGATCGTTGGCCTCCGGATCCAATTGCCCGGGTGACGGGCCCATCAGAGGTTGGAAAACCATTTGCAGCGGCCCATCAACGGTTCCAATCTGATCCATGCCGGAAAATGTGACCGGGACAAAAATTTCCACTTCGATACCGGATTTGAAAATGGTATGTGCCGAAGGGGTGGCCACCGACAGGATGGATGTCAGAACCGTCGGAACAGAAGTTTCAAAATTCAGCTGAATACTGTCCTGTGGGGAACCACCGGGTGATTTGAGCTGTGAGGCAATGGCCGCTCCCGGCGCTGGATTGTCCGTGCCGTAAAAAGTGCGGATTGCGGAATCCAGATTCTGAGCATTCGGGATTGGGGTTGTTGTGATGACATAACCATTCGGGATATCCGGCAGACCCAGCTGCGGACCCTCGATGGTCACGGGCTTCA
>JAJOIW010000197.1 GCA_021209225.1 Verrucomicrobiota bacterium | reverse complement strand
CTTATCGCAGGTGCTGTCTGGGTGCGGCTCTCAGGTAGCGTTCAGTGAAAATTTCTTCCGGCAGATCGATATCATATTCGACTTTGTCATATGTCATGGTTGTGGATCCGCCTATGCGGGTGTCGGTCATGCGGGATTGAACCACAGTGTGGAATCCATCGATCTTCTCCACCTTCAAAGCTTCATAGGTCCGGTACGCCTCACCGTTCGCCAAATAGAATTCTGTCTTCACGGGGATGAATGTCGATTTGTGAATCCAGTTTTTATAGGAACTGAATTCCACAGTTCCTGGATTTTTGGAATGCTTTTAATGATGAAATACGTTGATGTCTCTTCCAGTAGTTCGTGGGTGTCTTCGGTTGGAGTCCTGCCGGAAACATCCTCATAATAGAAATGAGATCCGACAAAACTTGTTCTTTCATCACTGGCTGCTATGCGTTTGACCAGATCCAGCGCAGGTAAATAGAGCCAACGATCGTCATCTTTTTCCGTGTGCTTCCATACCAGAAATGCTGTCTTGTTCACATCGGCCGGCCGGTGGAAGTACACATAAAACTTTTGTTGCCCGTCTATTTTATCGTCCATTTCAGTGTCCTTCCGGAGAATAGTGAAATCGCGGGTTCTTTCACGTCCCTGTGAGTCAGTTATCGACATGGCTACTCTGGCTTTGCCATCGCGTCCCTGGTAATAGGCCGCATGACTGGCTTTATTCACCAGTTCCTGCACATCCTCCGCTCTGGTCCATTGCATGCCCATAACCAGCACAGCAAGGCATATGTTCAGTGAATATTTGATTTTCTTCATATTATTTTCCTGATTTTTCCTTAAAAAATATATTCAGTCCTGATTTGAGAAATGCTGGCAGGATGACGAGTGATGCCAGCCCGGCGATCAGTAGGATGGCGGAAATAAAAAACCAACTGTCTGATAGGGCACCAGAGGAGCAAGTAACAGCGGGAGAAACCCAATCCCTATCACGATCACATTGCGTGAAATGGCCCTGCCAGGTTCGCCAAAAATATGAGAAACCGATGATTTCCAGTTTCCCTGGCGGGAATATATTTCACGGCTTCTGGCCAGGAAGTGAATGGCATAATCCACTGCCAGTCCCAAACTCAATGACGACAAAACTGCGACTGGCATATCGTAGTCTTTTCCTATGATTCCAATAAATCCATATATCAAGGCAATGGTCATCGTCAGTGGGACCATGGACAACAACCCCCAACTGATCGACCTGAACAATACGACCATCATGATCAACACAATGATAAAACTTCCTGCAAATGCCTGCATCATTCCCGCAACCATTTTCTTCTGCCAGACCACATTGATATAGGTGAGGCCAAACCAGTTCTGTTCAATTCCGGCCGGAGGCGGCGTGGCAGCACAGAATCTGTCAACCGCTGTCACAAGCGCCTGCATGTCTTTGTTGTCTCCGGACTTTAGTTGGATCCATATATTGGAGTGACGGAAATCCGGTGATACAAAATGCCATAAATCGCCTGGTCTATGGCTTCCCTGGTAGGTGATGAGGGTCTGGGCGACAGCCTCTGAACTGTCTGGCACCCGGAATGCCTCCATGTCGCCCAGCATCAATTCCCTGTATACTGTTTTAACAATATCAGAGAGGGAGTTGCTCTTGCCAACCAATCCGGTTTCCAACAGATATGCCTGAAGTTGCTCCATCCATCTTAATGTACCGGGCTGCTTGAATGTTTCCAAAGATTGAACAGCCGACTCCATCATGAGAGCCGATTCCTCCCACGCATCCCAGCGATCGTCATCGGTTTCCTGGTCCTGTATTGTCTGGACGATGCTCAACACATCTGAAAGTGGCTTTCCCGCATGGAGACGAAGTTCCCCGCGAATCTGTTCCGATGCCTGATCCACCATCTGCTGGGTCAATTCCGGATGCTCAGTCACTTCCGGAGCCTCCAAACTCAAATAGGCCATGTATGTCCCGGCAAATCGTTTGTTCAACTCGCGGTCGGCCTGACGTATTTCATGCTCTGGCTCAAACCATTTGACCGGATTGTCATTGATCTGAATTTTTGTCATTCCGTATGCAGCTATCCCGCAGACGACCAGCGACACCATGAGTATCAGTTTCGCATGGTGGTATGTGGCATGACCCAAGCGATGCAAAATTCCAGATAAGCTCCAGAGTGAGGTGGATTCCTTATGTTCAAACCCGAAGTTTTCCAAAGCTTTATCCGGCAGAATCATGATCCAGGCCGGGATAATCGTCACGGTGAGCAACCAGGCAAAAACCACACCCAACCCTATAAACACACCAAACACCTGCACGGGTGGAATGGGAGTGAATGCCAATGAGGCAAATCCGGCACATGTCGTCAGCGAGGTGAATAACATCGGTTTCCACAATTCACGCATCACATGCAATAAAGCTTTCTTCCGGTCGCGCAGCTTTGGATATACATCAAAAAAATCGGATAGTATATGCACAGCATCCAGCACAGCGATCGGCATGATGAATATAGGAATCATGGAGCTCATAATGTGCACCGTGTTGCCTGTGATGACCAAAAGCCCCATGGTCCATATCACAGAGATCACAGCCACAATCATGGGGGATACGATAAGCTGAATTCTTCTGAAAAATATCCACAGCAGTCCAAATATCAACAGCATGGCCACGGGAGCAGATACAGCCATCTGCCGGAACATCTCCACACCAAACTGGTCCTGAGCAACCGGCAGTCCGGTTATATAATATCGATCCTTCCCACTAAAGGTGGCTATCTTCTCCCGCAATAATTCCGCCACCCGGTAACTCACTTTTTTGCTGGTGATTGGAATGTATAAGGCCAGCGATTTCTGGTCATCACTCACCAGAGTATTCTGCAAAAATGGTATTCTTCCGGCCTTCTCCGCCACTTCCTTTGCGGATTCATCACCCGCAGGTGGCCCATCCATCAGCCACTCAAACCGGACCGACCCCAATCCCCCCTGCTCGATATTATCCACCGTTGAGGGAGCAATCACCTCCATCCCGACAACCCCCTCTGGCTTATCACCCCCCACGCCTGGGATCCGGATCTCCCGCGCATACTCAGTCAAATCATAGACATCCTTCAATGTCGCGGCATTAAACACCCCATTCACATGCGTCTCATTCACCACCCCAACCACAACCATGTCATACAAACTGAATTCCTCGCGCTTTGCATCGTGCAACACCCGAACCGGCTCCTCTGATGCCAGCATGTTCTCAGGATCTGTATCCACTTTCACCGCCGGCAATCCCAGAAAACCCCCAGAAAGGATTCTCGGCAACACCGACAGTATCATCACAATCACGGTCAGCACCGCACTCACCACTACTAATTGCCTCGGGCGCTCCAACACCCCTTCCACTATTCGTTCTCTCAGCATGTTATTCCTTGATTATCGGCTTTTGCTTCTTCAAATTCTTCCAATGCGCGTTGCATCCTCCCAGATCCCATCCCCAGACGGCCCGTCAAATCATTTCCCTTTCACCGACTTGCCCGAACAACATCTATGAGTTAAGATGTTTCTAATTTAGTGATTACTAAAGTGAAAGTCAAGCAACAAAAAGTGAGATCCCTGGAGGCTGATCCAGTGAAGATGGTTGGGTTGGAATTCGATGCCTTGGGATTTGAGAAGGCGTTGAGGCTGGTGAAAGCGATGGATAATCGTCATCGGCTTTTCATATTGTGCCTGATGTGTGAGGGTGGGCGGAGCGTGACCGAGATGGCGGAGGCGACTGGCCTGAGTTTATCGGCGATGTCCCAGCACCTCACGGTTCTCAAAGATGCGGAACTGGTGGTATGGGAAAAAAGTGGCCCGGACAGTGACCTACCGATTGCGGACCACAGAGGTGGAAAGAGTGATTAAATTGCTCAAAGAGCTCTATTGTTCGAATCGAAAATGAAATAATTCTGGTGAGAGGAATCAATGGTTTTCAAAGTGAATGCAGTCGAGTTGGATCGGGATGATGCCGGAGTAAGGTGGGATGGATTTCAGTTTTTGCTGGTGGGGCTGATGCTGATGGTATTGACCGGCTGCCAGGCGATCTCCCAGCACAAATCATCCCAGTCGGGAAAGACCGGGCGCCCGATGCCGCCACCCCGGGCGTATGTGGTTGTGGAAACAAATCCAGAGGATGTTCAGAACGGATCCGAGTCTGAGGAAGACGGTCTAGGGGAAGGGACAGCCCCAGAGCATAAGGATGGGGAGGAATCAGATTCCTCAGGATCAAACGCGGAGTCTCAGGCTCCGGAAAATTCATTGGGATCGGACGATGAGTCCCTGTGATCGTAGGTTGGAATGGAGTCATTCCGTTGGGGGGGGATCGCCCGCATCGGGAAAATGATCAAAGAAACCGTTGGAGCAGTCACTGAAATAATGTTTTCCATCAAATTCGATTCGATGAAAATCCATGCGGGAACTGCGTGATTGAAAAAAAGCGGGGACATCGGAGGCATCCATGAGGCAGGCGATGGTGGCATGGGAATCCGCGAGCGTTGAACTGTGGGCGATGACGACAGCCCGACGACTTCCGGTGAGCCCCAGGCAGGACCTGGGATCGACAATATGTGAATACCGGGTGCCTTCGATTTCAACATGTTGGAATACGTCTCCGGATGTTCCAACCGCACAATTGGAAAGCATGGCTTTTCGTTTTGGTGCGAATTCCATGGGGACATCCATTTCCGGGAGGAGTGTGACCTCCCAGCCAACACCCAGATGAGGAGGGTCGCCAATCAGCATATCCCCACCTGCCCGAACCAGGTGGGAGGGAAAGCCTTTGTCTCGCAATATCTTTCCCGCCGCGTCGAGAGCAACCCCCTTGGCAATACCGCCAAGATCCAGTCGCATACCCTCGCGACGCAGGATGGCTGAGTGGTTTTCTTCAAGTAACCCGAGATGCCCCATCCCCACCCTTTCTCTCACCATCTCCAGATGTTTGGCTGAGGGGAATTGTTTTTCCCGTCGGGCTTTGCGCCAAAGACTGGATGCCGGACCAATGGTAATATCAAAAAGACCCTGGGAGGCTGAGTGGAGTTCCCTGGATAAATGAAGAATGCTCCAGAGCTCCTGACTGCATTCAAACCCTCCTCCAGATCCGGCCGTCCGGCTTAACCGGCTCAATTCACTCTCAAATTCATAATCGCTGAAGATGCTGTTCAGGCGCTGAATTTCTGAGAATGCGGTTTGAGCTGCGATTTGAGCGGACTCTGCCTGTCCGGATTCAAGGACAGAGATCATGATCTGGAATGGCATTCCCATCTGAGTCGACTCATAACTCCATATTTTGTGGTTCTCAGTTGGCGTATGGTCGGCGATTCGGGCTGCAGTGTCCCCATGGGTCAGTTGCAGCGGCATGAGGTGGGTTGCCACCCACATCAGGATCGCGCAGCGATGAAAGAAAATTTCTGCCATGATCATTACAGCTTCCATAGTATACCTGCACCTGGCTTGATCAATCGAATCTTGATCCACATTCCCTTCCGCCCCCAGAGCAGGTGGCAACTCTTTTCTGGTGCTGGTCTTGGGCATTGGAATGGATTTGGTCTTTTCAAATCACCTGCAGGATGATTGATTGGCTCATTCCTATGGCACAGAAAATTGGATTTATCGGAACGGGAGTGATGGGAGCCAGCATGGCCGGACATCTCATGAAGGCCGGCCACGATTTGATGATATACAATCGATCGCCGGAAAAAGCCCGGGAATTAATTCAATCGGGAGCCCATTGGTGCCCGACTCCGGCAAGTATCGCCAGACAGTCGGACATAGTGATAACCATGGTCGGATTTCCTCAGGACGTGGAGACCATTTACCTGGGAGATCAGGGGCTGATCGCATCCGCCATGCCAGGTGCAATCCTCGTGGATATGACCACCAGTTGTCCAAAACTGGCCATCCAATTGGCTGAAACGGGAAAATCCCGGAATATTGAGGTTGTGGATGCTCCAGTATCCGGCGGCGATATCGGGGCCAGGGAGGCCAGGCTTTCCATCATGGCAGGTGCCTCGGAGTCCGCTTTCAAACGATGCCTGCCGATATTTGAGAAACTCGGCAGAATTATCGTTCATCAGGGGCCCCCGGGCTCAGGTCAACACACAAAAATGTGCAATCAGATTGCCATTGCCTCGGGCATGATCGCCGTATGCGAAGCCTTGATCTACGCCCGCAAAAGCGGCCTGGATCCGGAAAAAGTCCTCAAAAGCATTGAAAGTGGAGCTGCAGGCAGTTGGTCCCTGACCAACCTGGCTCCAAGAATTCTCAATGGCAATTATTCACCCGGATTTTTCGTGAAGCACTTTGTCAAGGATATGACCATTGCCCTCGAGTCCGCTCACAATATGGGACTGGATCTGCCCGGCCTGGAACTGGCTCTCTGTTCCTATCGACGCCTCATGGATACGGGATCTGCGGACTGCGGCACCCAATCTCTTTATCGCCTCTATGAAAATGGCGGCCTCTGACACCGGTCATCCCCATTCGATTCACTTCCTGAATGCAGGCTGAACGTCCGGAATGACGCGGGAATGGAACGTGGGAATGGTCTGGTGCGCCCGGATCAATCCGTTTCCGATGAACTCGATTGACTTTCCGCAAATGTCCCTGACAGTAGCCACATCTGAATGGGCTGCAAAAATCACACATCCTCATGGAACCGCGTAAACTATCGAAATGGAGTTTCGTTAGTCCCTGCGCGGGGGAAATTCATGATGAGTTGGCGTTGGACTTTACTGCTCATCCACATTGCGATTCTGCCAACTATGCATTCAGCTGAAAATAAATCCGGGCTTCCAGCGCTGCCCTCGACTGAGGAACTCAAGCAACTCCCACCCGATGGTGGGCCAGAGTTCAACCGCCTGGTTTTTGAATTGAGTCCCTACCTGCTCCAGCACGCCAGAAATCCAGTGGACTGGCATCCCTGGGGGAATGAGGCCTTTGAGAAGGCCAGAAAAGAGGACAAGATGGTTTTTCTCAGCATTGGATATTCCACCTGCCACTGGTGCCACGTGATGGAACATGAATCCTTTGAAGATGCGGATGTGGCTCAACTCATGAACGAAAACTTCGTGTGCATCAAGGTCGATCGCGAGGAACGCCCCGACGTGGATGCACTCTACATGAGTGTCACCCAGGCCATGACCGGTTCAGGCGGGTGGCCTATGACCGTGGTCATGACCCCGGACAAAAAACCCTTCTTCTCAGGCACATATTTCCCAAAGCATGGCCGCTTCGGCAGACCCGGCATGATGGAACTCATACCTCAACTCCAGAATGTATGGAAAGAAAAACGCCCGGATGTGCTCGAGTATGCCAATTCATTGACGGATGAGCTGCAGAAGATGGCTGTCAACCCAGCCGGGGACATGCCAGCCCCGGAAACCCTCAGCCATGCCTTCAATGAATTGAGTGCTTCATTCGATGAATCCCGTGCTGGATTCCGGGCCCAGAGGAAGTTCCCCCTCCCCCACAACCTGATTTTCCTGCTCCGCTACCATCACCGGAATCATAACCCGCGTGCCCTCGACATGGTTGAACGCACCCTGGAAGCCATGCGGTTGGGCGGAATCTGGGACCATATTGGCTTTGGGACACATCGATATTCCACGGACCCGGACTGGTTGCTCCCGCATTTCGAGAAAATGCTCTACGACCAGGCACTTCTGTCCATGGCCCATACTGAGGCCTGGCAGGTCACCGGCAAGCAGTTCCACAAGCAATGTGCCATGGAGATATTCACCTATGTCCTCCGCGACATGACCTCCCCGGAAGGAGGATTCTTCAGCGCCGAAGATGCGGACTCCGAAGGCGAGGAAGGCTTGTTTTACACCTGGACCAGCGATGAGATTTCTGAGGTTCTCTCTCCCCAGGATGCCACCCTGTTCCGTGCTCTCATGAATTTTGAACCGGAAGGGAATTTTTCTGATGAATCAACCGGACATCGATCCCAGCGCAATATCCCGCATTTATCGACCCGCCTGGACCTGCTCGCTCAACGTTACCAGATGACTCCCGATTCATTGCAATCCCAATGGAATACCTGGAGAGATCAGCTTTTCCGCCACCGGGAAAAACGGATTCACCCCCTCAAAGATGACAAAATTCTCACTGACTGGAACGGATTGATGATTGCGGCCATGGCAAAAGCCGGAGTGGCTTTCCAGGATCCAGCCTTGATTGAATCATCCCGCCGGGCCGCGCAGTTTGCGCTGGATCATTTGAGGAATGCCGATGGCTCATTGCTGAAGCGGTTCCGACTGGGGGAAGCCGGGCTGCAGGCACATCTGGAGGATTATGCATTTCTGTTGTGGGGCTACATTGAGCTGCACCAGGCAACTCAGGATGTGACCTGGCTTGAGCACAGCATCTTCCTTGCTGACTATCTCCTGACTCACTTCCAGGATAAAGCCAATCATGGCTTCTATCTCACCTCCGCCCAATCCAACGACCTCATCGCCAGACCGAAGGAAATCTATGATGGAGCCATTCCAAGCGGAAATTCGGCCGCTGCCCTTGCTCTGCTGCGTTTAGCGAAACTGACCGGCATGGAGCGATTTGATGAAGCTGCTGCCGGTGTATTCAAAGCCTTTGCCCGAACCATCCCACGGGGGCCCTCCAATTATTGCCTGCTCATGACGGCGCTCGATGTGGCCACCCGGAAAGGACAGGAATTCGTGATCGTCGCCAGCGGAAATGAATCCGAGGCCATGGACTGGGCAAGAACCCTCACCCAAAGATATGCACCGGATGCTGTGGTCCTGGTGAAAACCCAATCCAACGCACTGGCACTTTCCCGATTGGCACCATTCACTCAGGCGTATCAGGCCATTGATAACAAGACCACCCTGTATCAATGCTCAAACCATGCCTGCCAGCTACCGGTTTTCGCCTTGCCTGAAAATCCATGAACTTCCCTCCATCACGGCGCGGATCTCATCTCAATGATGGGCATCTCCCGCGGACCAAAGGCGACATTCAATGTTGAGGAAAGACTCAGCTTTTTACCGGCTTCGGAGAACTTCATGTCGAGAGTGTGTGAGAATGGGGTCTGGTAAAGCCAGGCTTTGAGCCGGAAAACCTCCTCATTCAACCAGGCACCACTCACCGAGGCGGGAACCTGTTCACTCAATCCAGCTTTCTGAGCACCAAGGTAAATGGTTGGAAATTCTGTGTCCACCCAATCACCCGGGCGGCAGGGAATGACATAATCCTTTCCGAAGCACTTCAAATGCACCACGTGCCCGGGTCCGGTGGTTTGTATCTGCAGCATCTGAATCGATTGATCCGAATAATATTTTCTATTTTCAATGATTCGGGAAAGCGGAGTCGTATGCATGCCTTCCACCGGTGGTAGTTTCAGGCTATTCAACTGTCCGGCCAATTGGTTGGCTTTGACCTGGTCTTTTGCCAGTGGGAATTCATGCAGTCCCGGCAAAAGATGTGTCCATATCAGGTTGAGGATTTTCTGCATGTCATTCGTTCCTGAGGTGATGGCGATCACAAGATCCTGCTCCGGAAGAACAAGGCAATATTGGCCAAAGGCTCCATCGCCGCGCCACCCTCCAAACCGACACTGCCAGAATTGAAATCCATACCCTTGGTCCCAATCACTATTGGGATTGCTCCCATTGGATGTCTGCAATGCAGTCGCCTGACGCGTCCAATTTTCGGGAATGATCTGCTGCCCTTTCCAGCGGCCGCCCTGCAGGTAGGTTTGTCCAAAGGCGGCGATATCCCCAGTGCGCACATTCAGCCCATACCCACCCAGGGAGATGCCATCATGACATTCATCCCATACCGGTGATTCAATTCCCAATGGACCGTATAATCGAGATTGGAGATATTGGTGCACCGACTGGCCGGACACCTGCTGAACAATGGCGGAACACATATAGGTCGCCGGCGTATTGTAGAGAAAATGGGTTCCCGCCTTGTGATCCACTTCAAGCGCCAGAAATTGCTTCACCAGGGATCCAGGGGCGTCAAATGAAAAGCCCGACAAGTCCTCAGAGGTGTGCCCCGTCGACATTGTCAGCAAATCCTTCACCCTCATGGCCTTCAAATTCCCCGATACCTTTTCTGGAAGCAGATCCGGAAAAAAGGAAACCACTGTATCAGAGAGCCCCATCAATCCCTCATCAATCGCCATGCCCACAGCCGTTGATGTAAACGACTTGCTCAGTGAATACAAGGTGTGCCGGGCACTTTCCCGATAAGGCGCCCACCACCCGGCTGCAATTGAATGACCATGCCGCACCATCATCAAACTATGAATGGAGTCCGCCTCAGCTCCCAAGGCATGGACTAATTCCATCACGGCTCCCGATTCAATGCCCTGCTCCTCCGGGGTCGATATCGGAAACCTTTCCTCTCCACTGACCACAACCCCACTCACGAACCATACCACCCATCCAAACCATCGATAAATTAGTCTGCCCGGAAATGGCCACAGGTTGATTCGGAATCTATCAGCTTTCATGGATCTCATACCCTACTTCATCCCGACCCCGACCGGTTGGCAATGCAAAAATTTTGTTGACCAAATGGTATACTTCGTCTACCTATTCCCACGTCATTCAGGTTTCATGACATCACAGGCATTTTTGGTATGGGGCGATCCAGTCAGGCACAGGAAAAACTGCTTAAGGCTGCCCTCAACTGCATCTGGCGCCAGAGCTACGGCGCCACCAGCGTCGATCAGATCTGCGAATCCGCCGGAGTGAACAAAGGCAGCTTCTACTATTTCTTCAAATCCAAATCCGCTCTCGCAGCATCCGCTCTGGAGGCCAACTGGGAGGCTCAGCGCCCGAATCTGGAATCCATTTTTTTCCCAACCAACCCACCGATTCAACGATTAGTGCAGTTTTTCGACCAGGTCGCCGAGTATCAGATCCGATTATTCCGGGAATCCGGTTCGATCCTCGGCTGCCCGGTCTTCACCTTGGGCAG
>JAJOIW010000135.1 GCA_021209225.1 Verrucomicrobiota bacterium | reverse complement strand
GGATTGTTCACAGTGCGTTGGTTTACTGTCTGCGTGTGTGGATTGGGCAATGTCTGCCCCTCAATGATGGGCTTCTGAACAGGACCCGTATCACGCTGCCAGACTGTTTTCTGAACCCGACTTTCCCTGAAGAGGCATCCCGATGCCCCGCGGTTGCCGCTGGCAATACGGAGTCGAGCCAGAACATTGTGGAGGCCTTTATGAAAGCCACCCAATTGATGGCCTCATCGCAGGGAACCATGAACAATGTCATCTTTGGCAATGATAGATTCAGCTTTTATGAAACTCTTGGTGGGGGAACTGGAGCTGGTCCCGGGTTTCATGGCACAGACGCGATTCATTCGCACATGACGAATACGGCAATCACGGACCCGGAGATTCTGGAATACAACTTTCCGGTCATTCTGCGCCGATGGGGCATTGCACCGCATACGGGTGGGCTGGGGCAATGGAATGGAGGCCATGGTATGATTCGGGAAATACAATTCCAGGAGGCAGTTCAGGTCAATCTGATCACGCATCACCGGACATCGGGACCCATGGGGCTCAAAGGGGGATTACCTGGTTCGCCTGGAGCTCAGACAATATCCCGGTCACTGGATGACGGCAGCTGCCAGACCACCCGGCTTCCGCACATCGCTCAATTTGATGCCAAGCCCGGCGACATCCTGAGCATATCCACACCCGGAGGAGGCGCATACCTCCCTCAGCCATAATCTGAAGGCCGCTGGTCAGGAAATATTCCGATGCCGGAGCGTTGCTCATGCCCCAGCTCGTATTGAGGCATTTAGGTTGATAATCCTTCTTGCCGACAAATAAAAAAGAATGTGGAATGTAATAATGCGGACACCATGGATTTCGAGATTTTCAGCAATGGCACTTTCAGTGGGTATAGGACATTTATCGACCTCACCCATCACCATGAAGGCTGCGGAAGGCGAGGGAATACTGTGCCAGTTTGGCCATGTCCATGCGTGGCAGAGCCTGGCCGAAAACAATCCAGGTGATCCGGGATTCCGGAAATTCGCACCCGACAGGCGCGCGGATTATTTAAAGCTGAGTCTGGATATTTCCCCGGATTTCCAGGCGAATTCCATCCAGGGCACCGCGAAGCTGACATTGGTTCCAGTTGGATTTCCAATGAGGAAACTGACCTTGAATGCGGTGGATCTGGATATTCAATCGGTGGTGGCGTCCGCATCTGTGGATGCCTGGCACGCATCAGGCGAGTTGTTGGGATATAGTATTTGA
Organism: Verrucomicrobiota bacterium; assembly: GCA_021209225.1. GTDB lineage: Bacteria > Verrucomicrobiota > Verrucomicrobiia > Limisphaerales > JAJOIW01 > JAJOIW01. Next base: position 9,826 of record JAJOIW010000135.1, on the reverse strand, counting down.
TCCGGCCATTGCCGTTGGGGACAACGCTTGAGGTGACGATTGAATACTCGGCGACTCCCGAGGATGGTCTCTTTTTCCGCACGCCAAAGAATGGCTATGCAGCTGGTGACATGCAACTGTGGACTCAGGGTGAGCCGGTCAGTCACCGGCACTGGTTTCCCTCGCATGATTTTCCAAATGAGAAGATGGAGACCGAAATTGTCTGTCATGTTCCAGCGGACATGGTGGCGCTTTCGAATGGGAAACTGGTGAAGGAATGGCTGAGCGATGACGGGCTGAGGCGATCATTTCACTGGGTGCAGGACAAGCCCCACGTCAATTACCTGGTGTCTCTGGTGGCAGGCTATTTCGCCCATAAGGAAGACCAGTATGGGGACATTCCGTTAGCATTTTACGTCCCGCCATCAGAAGCCGCCCAGATTGATAATTCTTTTCAGGACACGCGGGACATCATGGGATTCTTTGAAGAGGAGATTGGCGTGGCCTATCCCTGGGATAAATATTTCAATGTGTGTGCCATCGATTACATGTTCGGAGGCATGGAGAATACCAGTATCACCACCCTCACTGAGCGAACGCTATTTCCCGACGAATTTGAAAACCTGCGCAGCACCCGAGGCCTGGATGCCCATGAATTGGCGCATCAATGGTTTGGGGATCTGGTCACCTGCAAAGACTGGAGCCACCTCTGGCTCAATGAAGGATTTGCCACCTATTACTCCCTGCTCTATGACCGGCATAAAATGGGTGAGGATTTTTTCAGGCTCGGTCTTCTGCGCAATGCCAGAAATATCACCTCTCAGGCGGATGATGAAACTCCGATTGTGCATTCTGCCTATAACTCACCTATGGATCAGTTCAGTTTTCGCGCCTACCCCAAAGGTGGGTGGGTGCTGCACATGCTCAGGTCCCAACTGGGCACGGATCTCTACCGGGCCGCCGTAAAAAACTACCTGGAGGCATATCAGTATGAAAATGTGGTCACTGAAAACCTCGCCACCCATTTTGAAAAAGTCAGCGGCCTCAACCTGGATCGCTTTTTCTCACAATGGGTTTACCTCGCAGGCACTCCGGAGCTGAAAGTCGATTATTCGTGGGATGCGGAACATAAAGTCGCCAAAATCAAAGTGGCACAAATCCAGAAAACCAGTGAGAAGCGACCCTTTTTCCAGGTTCCGCTGCGGGTCCGGTTTTATTTTGAGGAATCTCATGAGGACCGGATTTTGAATATAAAAGAATCTGAGGAGACCTATATATATGGATTGGATGCTGAGCCCATGGGAGTGCGGATGGATCCGGATGTGGAATTGCTCGCCAGAATTTCATTCAACCAGCCCGGCCGACTGCTGGAATTCCAGGCAAGGAATGAAAGAGATGCCATTGGCCGCCTCCTCGCAGTGGAGGAACTGGGCAAAAAAGATGAGGATAAATCCCGCGGACTACTGGCTGAAAGATTGAAACACGACAGCTTTTTTGCTGTCCGCCAGGAAGCCGCCTCATTGCTCGGGCAATTCAAGAACCCTGAAAACCTCGACATTCTGATCGGAGCATTGGACGAATCCGACGCCCGGGTCCGCGAGAAAATTGTGCAGGCGATCAGCGGATTTTTCATGGATGATGCGTATGCGGCATTGAAGCGTGTCTGTGATCGGGAAAAAAAACCCACAGATTGTGGCTCTGGCGATTAAGGCGATGCCCAAGTTTGGGAATGCGGCCACGCGTAAGGTTCTCATTTCTCATTTGAACAAAGGTTCGTACAGGCAAACGGTGGAAAGAGCGGTATTGAATGCAGCACAGCAAATGGACACCCCGTCTCTGGTTCCCCTGCTCCGGAAGTATGTGACCGACAAAGCAGACTCCATTGATGTGCCAGCTCTCGCCGATGCATTGCAGACTCTGGGATTCCTCGGCAGACGCCTCGAAGAAGCTCCCAAATCCTCTCTCCGGCTGTTTCTGCAGGAATTTCTGAACCATAAGAAACAGAGTGTCATCACAGGCGCCATTCGAGGTCTGGAGAAACTGGGCGATTCGCATGCCATTCCGGTTCTTGAATCGCTGACTCTGGCAGCCGATGACGACCCGGTTGCCAAAGCCGCCAGATCGGCTATCGACTCGATCCAGAAAAATAACCCGCAGGAACCACAGATCGACCAACTGAGAAAACAGGTGCAATCCTATGAGTCGGAGGTCGAATCACTGAGAAAAGAACTCGATTCCCTCAAAAATCAATGGAAAGACCTGGAGAACTCCATCAAAGCCCACAATAAGAAATAGCCTGACCCAGACACTCATTCCCCTGCCCTGCTGATGAGATGGATCGCAGGGATTGTCTGAGACCTGACGTGGCCGATCATGGGGAAGCCCCATGCGGCGAAGGGAGGATAACTCAGGGGCTGAGCAAACCCATCTCGCGCACACGGAAAAAGGCTAAGCGATCGGAGGACTCCCTGTCATCAAATTCCAGCTGGATATTGCCGCCTGTGCCCTCGACAGCCAGAACGACGATCTCATTGCTGGGGATCAGCTGAGTGCTTCTGAGAAGCTCGTAACGGTAACCGATTCTGGATGGCAGGGTGAATCGTCCGGCACATGGAAAAATATAAGTGAATTCGGCCTCGAGCTTCGATGGGAGTTCCTGAATGCCCGCACGGTATACAGCGGCGGAGTGATCGGCAAATATGGCAGTGAACCCGATGGTGGAGTCATCGATCCAGGCACTGCCGTTGCTGAGCCTGAAGTCCACAGGAGGTGAATTTTCTCCAAAATTGGTATTCAGGTCGACGATGCGGTCAAGGCGACCAGCGTTTTCAAGGTAGATGCCAATCTCCACTGGTGAGGTGGGTGAAGTGTCTCTGGCGCCTTTGAAGACGAGCCGTTTGTTGCGCACCGATGGTTGTGAGAATCTCAGGAAATTACCTTCTCCCTTGGGGATGGGAATCTGTGACGATACAACCAGTTCAACAGTATCACCCCGTTTGCCGTAGATGGCTGAGGCATTGCTGAAGGCAAGGAAGTAATGCGTATCGCCATCCTTGAGATCCTGGAAGTTATGGAGGCCATTGAAGACGCCTCCTTCAGGGCGGGTTGTGCCACTATTCAGGACCAGGGAAAGTCCTTCTCCGCTTTGCCATTGGTAAATACCATTTCCAGTGCCGGCACTTGCGGGAAAGCTGACTGAGCCTTCATAGGCATATGGAGTGGTGAAATTCGGGAAAATTCGAAAGACGCCTCCCCCTGGTGCTGGGTCACCTTCTTTGGCGATGATCTGAACGTCCTCGCCTTTTTCATTGGAGACCGCGATAGCTGTGATCCACTCCCATAAAAAAGGAGACTGAAGCAATCCCCCGCGAAGCCACCCGAATATATATATATAATTCAAGGATTATTTTTATATATTCAGAAGAATCCACCGGTTCAGAATGAATATGCGGATGCTTCAAATTCACTCACTGTCCGGTGCACTTCGGATCAGAAGAATTTTAATTTTCTGGTCCTCATTGTGGTACTGAGACTGATCCGGATCCCGAAGTATGGACCGAGTTCTATGATGCCACAGGCCTGAACCCATAGCGTGTGTAGGGAGAGGGAGGAAGCAGCCGGATTTCAGGTTCCACCAGACTTGACTTTTCAATGTAAACCTATGAAAACTGCCCCATTCCGTCCTCAGCCAGTTGATGGAGGACATGAGAAATTCATCCAACCATGGATTTACCTATGCATAGCATATTCACCGGAACGGAACTGTGTCGTCCATTTCTTCCGACCAGGGAATTTGAGTTGTCCAAACGTTTTTATGAAGCACTGGGGTTTGAGAAGATTTTTGACGGTGAAGTCGCGATTTTCCAGGCTGGGTCTGGAGGATTCATTCTACAGAGATATTTTCAGGAGGAGTGGGCTCACAATTTCATGATGCAGCTCATGGTGGATGATCTCAATGCCTGGTGGACACACATCCAGTCACTGGAACTGGCGAAAAACTATGGAGTGACTGAACCCAAGGCCCCAGCCTGGCAGCCATGGGGACTTCGCGTCTCCTATGTTGTCGATCCGGCTGGAGTATTATGGCATTTCGCTGAACACAACCGGAATACACCTCACAAGGAGTGACTTATTGTGCGGATTGCCATCATCCATCATTCCTGAGCCCCATCGTTCACTTATATATTCATTTTATTCACATATTATATGTACTTGAATATTGTGTTCATATCCGGATGAATATCAGGAATCCGCTGTAGTAAATTCAAATTATCACCTTTGAAAAAAACTCTTATTTGAGTGGCTTGAGGTCCCGGGTCAGTTATATGGCCTGGCCACAACGCGTTTGAGTCTGGCCGCCAGAGTGTGGGCAAGCTGGCTCATGGACTGCTGGAGATCTGGTGGGAGCTGACGCTGGCAGTTGAAATCCCAGAGCGCCAGCCACTGGTCAAAGTGATCGGATGTCAGACCATCGATTTTGAAATGTGCCCCGGCAAACCCTCCCCGATAGTGCGATGGCCCGCCTGTCTGGAGTGCCCAGAACTCGGTGATTTTGGCCAGGTGGGATTCCCAATCCTGAATGTGTCGATTGAAAATGGGTCCCAATTCCTGATGTTGTCTCAGGTCCATGTAGAATGGCCGGATGAAACGGAGGATTCCCTCGTGCCCTCCCATGTATTCGTAGAGCGGCTTTGATTTCTCTTCGATGATCACAGATGCACCATAGAGCACGATGCGGAAATGATAAAGTCACCTTTGGAAGTTTGAATCTGGGGTGGGTGCTGGGTGGAGATTCCAGACTATGTCCCTTGGCATGGGATTGAGTCAGTCGCCGGTCATGTCCCAGGCGGTCAGCCATTCACTGCGGACTTTTCGGAACCCGAGCTTCAGGAGTCGGCTTTCCAGATCCGGCATGTGAGCGGCGCCGTAGAAGATACCGATCCTGCGATGGCGGAAGGTATTCAGATGCTCGGTGAGGACGCGCATGGCGACTTCGTTCCGCCCTTGGAGGAGGACGGATCCAGTCTGGTTTCCATCTTTATCTTCTCCCAGTCCGATCACGGCTTTTTCCATTTCGCCAATCTGGCGACCCATGAAGAGTTTGAGTGCTCTGGAGCGGTTGGGATTGGTCAGAGCTGCCAGAAATCGGAGGTTTTCCCGTATCGAGTCACCGGGTGATGTGGCGGCCTGTTGTTCCATCATGGTTTTAAGCATCAACCCGGAGAGGGACTCGCCTTTTGCATCCTGCGCATTTTCAAATTCCTCGGGGGTCATGTCCGCATGAACAAAGTTGGCAGCTGAGTAATCAATCGCATCCAGCTGAAACTCCAATTTGAGCACATTTTTCATGGTTCGCTGCAAGAGGCTGACACCGCTTTGAGATCTTTGCAGCTGAGACGGGTCCGCATCCCGAGGCTTCACCATCTCGTAGAGGAGCACATCCAGGCTGGCAAAGCGTTCTTCCAGTTTTTTATAGTATTCGGGTTCGCCCACATGGACTGCTCCGATCAGCTGGACTTCGACACCGCGTAAATCCCGGTAACTGACGATACTGGTCTCGACTTTGCCACTGCTCTTCCCCAATTCAACAAATCTCAGGAAATCCTCAAACTGGGACCCCTCCACCGGCACGGCCACCAGAATACTGACCACCCAGACAGCTAAAAGGCCTTGGATGCCCCTCCAGAGCCCCGCTGTCACCTGCCTATCCAAAGCATTTAGAGTTAATTGCTTGACCACGCTCTGTAAAACTGGATTACATGGAAGCTCAGGTCAAGTGTGAATGCTTGAGAAATTAAAGAGGCTTTTTTCAAATGACATTGGTATAGACCTAGGGACGGCAAACTCCCTGGTTTATGTCAAAGACCAGGGAATTGTACTGAGGGAGCCAAGTGTTGTGGCAATTCAGGCGGGTACAAATATCCCTCTCGCGGTGGGTGAAGAAGCCAAAAGAATGCTTGGCCGAACCCCAGGCAACATCATCGCCATTCGCCCAATGAAAGATGGTGTCATCGCCGACTTCGAAATCACCGAAGCGATGCTCAGGCATTTCATTCAGAAGGTGAACAATCGCAAACTGATTCCACCCCGTGTCGTCGTCGCCGTACCATCAGGTATTACCGAAGTGGAGAAACGCGCCGTCAAGGACAGCGCGACTCATGCGGGAGCAAGGGAGGTCTACCTCATTGAACAACCCATGGCTTCGGCCATCGGAGTGGGACTTCCCGTCCATGAACCCGCCGGCAATATGATTGTCGATATCGGGGGAGGAACATGTGAGATTGCCATCATTTCCCTGGCTGGCATCGTTTTCAGCCGAAGCCTCCGCGTCGGTGGCGACGAATTTGACCAGACCATTATCGCCTACATGAAGAGGTCCTACAACCTCATGATCGGCGAGAGGACCGCAGAAGACATTAAAAAGTCAATTGGTTCAGCATTCCCACTTGAAGAAGAACTCAGCATCGAAGTCAAAGGCCGCGACCTGGGCGCCGGCTTACCGAAGACGATTGTTGTCCGATCCGAAGAGATTCGGGACGCGCTGAGGGAGCCCTTATCGAGCATTTTAGAATCCATCCGCATCACCCTGGAACGCTGTCCGCCAGAACTGGCTGCTGACCTCGTGGACCGGGGCATTGTGGTATCTGGAGGTGGAGCCCTTTTACGGGGCATTGACCGACTTATTTCTCAGGAGACCGGGTTGCCGGTCCACATAGCTGATGACCCATTGACCGGCGTTGCCGAGGGCACCGGCCGAGTTCTAAGCCAGCTGGATTTGCTCAAGCGGGTCACCCAACAAAGCTGACGTTTTCCGAGTCTTTTTCCGGATGCTGAAGATTCTGGTGGATGGGGGGTTTTCCCGACCATCAAAAGCAGAAGAAAGCATTGAAAAAGGCGTATGTCATAATCGGAGCTGCAGTATTGGTTTTAGCCATACTGCTGATCAGCTTGCCTCCACATTCTTCGGGTCCCCTGAAGGGTTTGGGGACCAGCTTCTTTCTTCCATTTTTCAAGCTTAAAGACGGGGCAGGCAAAGTGGCCAGATCGGTTCCCGCGGCCTTGGAGTCCCCAAGCAGGATGCGGGCACGCATTGAGGACTTGGAAACCCGCCTTCAGGAGGCGGAAATCCGGCTGATGCAGGCGGAAGAGTTATCCCGCCATTACAATGAATTGACCGAGTTCTTGAATTTTCCTGATTTTGAGCGGTGGGATTTTGTGGCGGGTCGGGTGATTGGGAGGGACCCGGCGAATTGGTGGCGGACCCTGATTATTGACATTGGGAGCAAGGAGAAGTTGCGTATCGGCATGCCGGTGGTGACGAGTGGATTGGTGGGGAAAATAATTGAGGTGCATTCGGGATTTTCCAAAGTCCAGCTATTGGGAGATGACCAATGCCAGGTGGGGGCCATGCTTTACAAGACAGGTGAGGCGGGAATTATCCGGATCAACAATTCAAACAGGGTCAATCCGATGGTGGTGGACATGGATTTTCTTCCGAGTTATTCAGCCCCGGAACAAGGCGATTGGGTGATCACCAGCGGTCTGGGTGGCACGATACCCAAGGGTCTCCGTATCGGGCAGGTGCTGGACAGTGAAACGGTCGGTTATGGTTTATATAAACAAGCGCGGGTGAAACTCGATGTGAAAATGAGCTCTCTCGAACAGGTCTGGATTATAAGAATATGAATTATTTTGAGGTCCTCACTTTACTGATAATTGGCTATCTCCTGGTGTGTCTCCAATTGACATTCGATGGTTTTTTTCTCTGGATGCACGGTTATATATGGTTTCCATGTTTATTGATGGCGTATTCGGTGGTGAAGCAACCTTCCGGCACCACCTATCTGTTATGCTTTGTGATGGGATATTGGATTGACAGCCTGTCCATGAACCCATTGGGCTTGAGTATATTGTCCTTTCTTGGGTCCTCGATGCTGGCGAATAAAGGATACCGGAACTGGGCTGGAGATCCCTATCTTTCCATCTTTGCACCAGGATTGATTCTGGGAGGCGCCTTTCCCCTGTTCTCATTAGGCATAGCGTTTCTGATCGATCTCGACCCACTCACTGGCTGGCGGGTAGTTGTGGGGATTTTATTGTCTGCGGTCACAATCGGGTTTGCGGCGCCTGTTTTTCTGCGGCTGGTGGACCACATAATGAACGCATTGCAGTTCAAGCCAGCCTATAGACAGGAACCTTATAACATTCGTGAGATAAGTCGGAGTAAAGCGGGCATCAAGAACCCGGATTGAATTATGGTGGAACTGGATAAAACCCAATCGAGTGACAAGAAACTGCTGCTGTTGGCGGGCTTCATGTTCAGTTGTCTTTTTGTCCTGGCAGCCGGGCTCTGGCGTGTGCAAGTGATGCAATCCAAGCAGTATGTTGATCGTATGAATGATCAATACAAAGTGCTGGTGCGCGTCCCGCCAGTCAGAGGAAAGATCTTCGACGCCCAAAACCTCCCGCTGGCAGAGAATCGGCCCAGCTTCACCATCAATCTCTACTTCGAAGAACTCCGGGAACTATGGCGCGAAGAATATTTTAAACTTAAAAAAGCCCGCCTGGCAGCGATTGAAAGTGAGGAGAAGAGAAAGCGCAGCCTCCGCAGCAAAGAGCGCGATGAGATCAATAAGCAGGCGAGGTTCAACGTCATTGAGCGGGTTGTGTCCGAACTGGGGGTGATCATGGGTGAGGATCTGAGCATCTCCAGGGAGGACTTTGAGAAGCATTACATACAGCAGTTATCCATGCCCTTGCCAGTGATGACCGACGTGTCACTTGCCCATGCCACCCGGTTTCTCGAGTCCTCATCCCTTCCTGCGGGATTTGAGATTGATTACCAACCCATGCGCACATACCCCTATGGTGATCTGGCATCTCAAACCCTGGGATTTGTCCGCCGCAAAAAGGAATACTCCGATAAACTGGCCGACAACACCAAATACCAATTGCCAGACTATGAGGGAATTGCCGGACTGGAGAGCCACTTCGATGAGGATCTCCGCGGCACACCGGGCATCAAAAATGTCACGGTCAACTACCTCGGTTACTGCATTGGGGAGTCTATTGCGACTCCCCCGAAGCCGGGCAAAAACCTTTACTTGACCCTGGATGCGGACATTCAGCGGGTGGCTCAGGAAGCCATTGCCACAGCCAATGGTCCCGACACCAAAGGGGCGGTTGTCGTCATGGACAGCTACTCGGGGGATTTAATTGCCCTCGCCTCGAATCCGGGATTCAATCCGAATGACTTTGTGCCTCAGATCAGCAGCCAGAAATATAATGACTACCTGCGGGCAGAAGACCCCACTTTCAAAACCTTCCGCAACCGTTGCGTTTCAGAGCGCTACCAACCAGGGTCCGTCTTTAAGATTGTTGTGTCGATGGGATTGCTTGAGTCGGATTTTTTTAACCCGGACGAGATCATTGATACCATGTGGGTGTATGCCAGTGGATCAGCCAACAGTGGGATACGGATCAAGGATACGGCCGCCCCCGGGCAATACAACTTCATCCGCGCCTTTAAAAAATCCAGCAATTATTACTTTGTGGAAATGGGGTTGAAGCTCGGACGCGAAAGCATGGTGAATATTTCGAAGCGCCTGGGGTTTGACCAACGCACCCAGCTCCCCATCATGCAGGGAGCGGCCGGGATCATTCCAAGTGATGAATATTTGAGCAAACACCGCATCCGGGCAACCACCGGCCTCACCGCCAACTTATCGATCGGCCAGGGCGAAATCGATGTGACCCCATTGCACATCGCCCAACTTATGGCCTGCATCGCCAACAATGGACGGATCCCGCAACCCCGGTTAGTATCCGCCATTGAAAGCCAGGCCAG
>JAJOIW010000108.1 GCA_021209225.1 Verrucomicrobiota bacterium | reverse complement strand
TCACTGATATAGGCATAGGCATGGACGCTGACAGCTGAAATATCCAGCTCCCCCCGAGTGGCCCTTTCATTCAATGTCTGAATATCCTGCAGAACATGCTCAAACTCGTATGGCCCGGTTTCTATGAGGTTTTTTGCCAACCCATAAAACATGAAGGCATCGTCCGGATCAGGTGAATGTCCGAGTGTTAAGAACTTTTTTTCCACCCCATCAAACTAGCCTATCTCCCTGAAGTGTCGAGTCTGGATGGGGGCCTGTCGATGGATCGTGGCATTGTGATGATGAGAATTTCCTTTGCAAAAAAACAGATTCTCCCAATTATGGCCGATAAGAATGTTGTTTGGGCAGGAATTTATTTGATGAGCCCATTCGTAAATCATGGATAAGTCGAGGAAACCCGCTGGCCGATTTTCAGCTGCCAAAGCACCGCTCTCGTTTGATTTGCTCAGACTGGAGCAGGATATCGATGGAGACGCGCCTCCGTGGGGTTGGCCGGAAATCTTCATCGTAATCCAATACGTCTCCACCGGCCTATTGTTTATTCCCGGCACTCAACCGTTCCGGTTTCTGATCCGGGCCTTGCCATATCTCTTCTCCGGATTTCTCCTTTTACTCTATCTTTACAAGTTTTTCAAACAGAGAGAGCAAAAGTGGAAACTGGACGCCTCCATGCAAGCAGCGCAAATGGAGGAAATCCCAGCCAGGGGCAGAAAGCTTCGTGGGCGACAGATTGCAAAGGTTCCATTTCCTTATCATGGGATGCAGGGTTGGCTGCTTGCCGCGCTGACATTGATGACTCTGGTCTGGTTGTTCCATCCGAACAGCCACTTCACTGCCGGAATGGGGCAACTTTTTTTCCAGTTTCTGATCGCAGCTCCAGCCTTCTGGGCCGTGCTTGTGGTGAAATCCCGAAAACACCTCATCCGCCTGCTCGTCCTGACCTTCGCCACAAATTTCATCAGCGCTGGAATGGGAGTGCTTCAGGTCTATTACCCAGATAACTTCAATCCTCCGGAATTCACTTCCGCCGACCCGGAAATGATCAAACGCCTACAGTATGAGGGACCAGGTGGAAAAATGATCCTTCGACCCTGCGGATTGACGGATACCCCAGGCGGGGCTTCCTACGCCGGGCTTTTCACCGGATTTTTAGGCCTCGGTCTGGCTCTTTCTCCCGGAATGCCAGCCTGGGGCCGGTTATTATGCATATTTGGAGCGGGACTCGGTCCGCTTGTGCTTCTGCTTACCCAAGTGAGATCCTTGTTTATTGTCCTGGCCGGAGTGACATGTGTCTTTGCGGGAATCATGTTTCTTCAACGCCGGATTATACTCGTGCAATTGATTCTTGGCATGGGCCTCCTCATTGGAATTGGGGCTTTCGTCTGGGCCATCAACATCGGGGGGGAAGGAGTGCGCGATCGCTTTGGATTCGTATTTGGTGAGGAGAATTATGGAGATCTGGCCAATGAAAGAAACCAGTTCTGGACGGACACATTTCAACGACTGCTTCCCCGATATCCCTTCGGCGCCGGCATGGGGCGCTGGGGGATTATGCAGGCCACTTTCAATAATAACCCTTCAAATACCACCTCTGAACCACTCTATGTTGAAGTGCAAATCACCGGGTGGCTTTTTGACGGTGGAGTCCTGTTATGGATTCTGTACCCTTTGGCCCTGATTTGGGCCGCCGCCCAGATTTTGAAATCCAGCATCGATCAACGCCATTTGGAAATTGCCTATTGGTATGCCATGGTTTTTGCTCTCAACCTCACGGCGGTTGTTCAAAGTTACAGCCAACCCACGTTTAATACCCAGTTTGGTATACTTTTCTGGTTCTTTTCCGGGGCCGCCATCGGGCTCATATTCCGGCAGAAAGAAAATCTGGTCAAAGCCCTCGCGCAGAAACTCACGCACAAAGTTTCCCGCTTCGCCTGAATGAGGGATATGTTTGAGCCGTTGGTTGCCGCCACGAATTTATTTTCATTGGCATTGCGAGTACCCACCTTTATGGAGATGCTTCAGAATCAATATGTTCAGTGATCATTGGCATAGTCAAATGGCTCATCTGGCCGGGGTTTTGAACGAAGGAATTCAAAACCGGGATCATTTTGGTGGGCAATTCTATATTTCACTGGGCTCAAAAGTCATTCTGGACGAGTCATTCGGGTTTGTTGGGCCAAAGTCCGTGAAGCCTTTTCCTGCGGATGCCCTGATGTTGTGGCGCTCGTCCGGCAAGCCTCTGACTGCGGTGGCTTTGGCATTCCTGGTCGCAGCAGGAAAAATCGATCTGCATGCACCAGTTGCAGACGTGATCCCGGAATTTGGTTTGCATGGGAAGAATCGTATTTCAGCTGTCCACTTACTGACTCACACAGGAGGCATTCGGAACGCTGATAAACTGTCGGAAACTTTGGCATGGGATGAAATGATCAGCCGCATCTGTGGCATGGCTCCTGAAGAAGGGTGGCCCCTCGGAGAGCGTGCCGCTTACCACCAGGCTGGCAGTTGGTATATTCTCGCTGAATTGTGCCGCCGGGTTGCTGGAGTTGACAACTTCAGTCTCTGGATCCGCCAGCAGATCCTCGAACCATTGAAGATGCTTCACACCCACTTGGGCATACCTGAAAATCTCTGGGACCAAACCCATCAATCCCTGATCTCCCCCATCTTTCTTTCGTCCACATCGGAAATTTCTCCTCACCCATATCTGGATAGTCGGGCCAGTTGCTGTGGATGCCGTCCGGGAGGAAATGCCCGCGGACCCATGCGCGAACTCGGTCGCTTCTATGAATTTCTCCTTCAAAGTGAAAGCCAGCGCTCATTGAAAATTCCAGACTCGACTCTGGCTCCATTCCTGACTCATGCCCGACCCAAGGGTTTATTTGACGAAACTTTTCATCATCAGATGGATTGGGGACTTGGGTTCATGCTCAATTCTGCCATCTATGGGAAAGATTCTGTTCCATATGGATTCGGTTCCTTCGCCAGCGACGCGACCTTTGGCCATGGGGGAGCCCAATCCAGTGCCGGATTCGCAGACCCGGTTCACCAATTGGTTGTATGCTGGGCTGTGAATGGCCTCCCCGGCGAGATCCGCCACCAATACCGAGTCAGAAAAATCCACAATGCCATCTATCAGGACCTCGATCTCGCCAGAATTTAATAAACCTGTTGATTTTCATTCCATTTCTCTGGATGGTTTCCGGGCCAGACCGAAGGTTTGTCGGAATCCTTGATATTTCATGAGCGTACGAGTTCGATTTGCACCCAGTCCCACCGGATACCTCCACATAGGGGGAGCCAGAACCGCACTTTTCAACTGGCTGTTTGCCCAACATACCGGCGGCACATTTGTTCTTCGCATTGAAGATACGGATGAAGCCCGCAATTCCAACGAGGCCATTCAGGTTATATTGGACTCATTGCGGTGGTTGGGCCTCCATTGGGACGAAGGTCCGTTGACTGCCGATCCCGCGGACCCTGGTCTTGGCGATCGGACGCCTTATTTTCAATCACGCCGCGGGGACATTTACCAAAGGTATATCCAGAAGCTTCTCGATTCCGGCATGGCTTACCCTGACATGGTGCCATCAAATTCCGCATGCCCACAGATCCCATCATCATACCAGATCTCGTCGTTGGCGAAGTGGAAAGAAAACTCACTGACCGGGAAGCCACCGACCCGGACTTTGTCATCGTTCGTTCGGATGGCAAACCAGTTTTCCATCTGGTGAATGTGATCGACGATCTCGAAATGGGAATCACACACGTCATTCGTGGAGAAGATCACCTTTCCAATACCTCAAAACACATTAAACTTTTTGAAGCTCTGGGTGCTTCACCACCTGCCTATGCCCACATTCCCCTCATCCTCAATTCCAATGGATCGAAAATGAGCAAACGCGATGAGGGAGCCAGCCTCACCTCATACATGAATGGTGGTTTCATCCCTTCTGCTGTCATCAATTTCCTCTGTCTCCTCGGTTGGTCCTCCAAAGATAATCAGGAAATCTTCTCCCTCCCTGAACTCATTCAACGATTTTCAATCGATGGAATCCTCCGCTCCAATTCCAGATTTGACATGAATAAACTCATGTGGATGAATTCCGAGTACATCAAGCACATTCCCCTGGATCAGTTAGTCCAGCACTCCTGGCCGTTCCTCATCAAGGACACCCCTGAGATCGCAGCATTCCCCCATGATTACACCTCTCAGGCAATCCATATCTGCCGGGAAAAAGTCAAATCCACAGCGGAACTGCCAGATTTCTGTCGGTTCTTTTTTCAGGATTCATTGGACTTCCAGGCACAGGATTTATCCAATCAACTCAACAGTTCAACCCGCCCGGTCCTGGCTGCGGCTCTGGATTCATTCACGAATCTGGAGATTTACTCTCCTGACGCGGTGAGTCAATGTATCCATGGAATCGCTGAAACTCTCAGCCTCAAACCCGGCAAAGTCATGGGGCCATTAAGACTGGCATTGACCGCCTCGAAAGCCGGCCCGGGCGTCACCGAAATAATTGTTCTCATGGGAAAAGACCGCGTCCTCCGAAACCTTTCCCAAGCGATGAATTTCCTCGATTCGCAAAGTTAAAGCTTCATGGCAGACGGCATCTTTTGAATTCCTCTCATGCTATGACCGTTGCCAACCTGATCACTTTATCCAGAATGGCGCTGATTCCAGTCTATGCCTTTCTGCTTCATCGTTTCCTCGCAACCGGGGATCCCGCCTTTCGATGGGGAGCATTGCTTCTCTTCCTTCTCATGGCCCTTTCAGATTGGCTGGATGGTATCATTGCCAGGCGCATGAGTTGCCAATCCTCCCTGGGGCAGTTTTTAGATCCGGCAGCGGATAAACTTCTCATGTTAACCTCGGTCATCTTTTTATGCTGGATGGGAAGCACATCTCCCATCGCCCTTCCGGGCTGGTATGGTCTGGTTTACATCGTGCGTGACTCGCTGCTCTTAGGCCTCTACCTGTTACTGGGAACAGTCGTCAGTCCCGTTGTGGTGGCTCCCAGCCGCATGGGAAAATTCGCAACCATATTTTTTTTCCTCGTCGTCGGTTCCACTCTGGCTGGGGCACATACAGACCTCATCCGGATCCTGATTGCTCTCAATTCCTTTACTCTGGCCGTCTCTCTCATCTTTTATGTCCACGATGGATATCGCCAATGGAAACCCATCGTCCCCAATAACTCTCAGGACCGGCGCACATCGTAATGCGGAGGGGGGGCATTGTGTGGTATCGGCCCGGCTTCCTTCCTCTCCTCCAATTTATCGCTGATCAGCTCCATCTTTTTTTCCATTTTCTGTATCTGACGTGATTGTTCGATTACGACCATATTCAATTGTTCCACGAACCGCTCCAGATGAACCAGTTGTTCCTCCATGGTGCCTATCCGTTTTTGCAGATCCTGATCATTGGTGCTCATTTATTGACATTCATACCACGTTCCATCCCTGGCAGTCCATCCACCCTGGAAATTTTGTCTCGTCATCGAAGAATGCCTCTTGAGTCGCATCCGTAATTCGTTCATTCTCCTGACAAGCACTGGAATCCATGAGCACATCGTCACATTCTCCCAAATCGACCACCGGGTATACCGAAATGCCTGAAATTCTCTCCATCATCATGGGGGGAGGGCAGGGGTCCAGACTTTATCCTCTAACCAAAGAAAGATCCAAACCGGCCGTCCCACTCGCAGGCAAATACCGACTCGTCGATATTCCCATCTCCAATTGCATCAATAGTGGTCTTAAAAAAATTTACCTGCTCACTCAGTTTAACTCCGCCTCCCTCCATCGGCATATCTCCCAATCCTACAAGTTCGATCCCTTCACCGGAGGCTTTGTCGAGATTCTCGCAGCTGAACAAACACCCACGGATACATCCTGGTACCAGGGAACTGCGGATGCTGTCAGAAAAAACTGCCTCCATTTCAAAAATAATAAATTCGAGCACGCCCTCATCCTCAGTGGGGATCAGCTCTACCGCATCGACTTCAGAGAGCTCATTCATAAACACATCGATATCGGTGCCGATCTCACAGTTGCCACCATTCCGGTCGATCGCGAAGCCGCCCGTGGATTCGGAATCATGCATACCGCCCCAGATGGCCGCATCACTCAATTCGTTGAAAAACCCCAGGAGGATGAACTCCTCAACACACTGACTCTTCCCAAACAATCCTACTCAGAATATGGGATCGAAAGTGATTCAGAACTCTTCCTCGCATCCATGGGTATTTATCTTTTCAAGAGAGAGGTGTTGTTCGACCTCCTCAATAACAACATGACGGATTTTGGAAAACATATCATTCCCTCCGCCATCAATACCCACAACGTCTACAGCAGCGTCTATCAGGGATATTGGGAGGATATTGGCACCATCAAGTCCTTCTTTGAAGCCAACCTCGACCTCGTGACCGATAAACCCAATTTCAATTTCTTCGACGAGCGCAGCCCCATTTTCACCCGTCCCAGATTTCTCCCAGCCTCCAAGCTTAACTCCGCCAATCTCGATCGTGTCGTCCTCTCTGATGGCTGCATTCTCACCCAGGCCACCATCTCACACAGTTTGCTCGGCGTCCGCACTGTCGTTCGGGAAGGATCCAGGCTCCATCGGGTCGTCGTCATGGGAGCGGATTACTACGACCAGGAAAACTCAGTGCCTGCCCCCATCTCCATGGGCATCGGTCGCAATTGCACCATAGAAAACGCCATTATCGATAAAAATGCCCGCATCGGAGATAATTGCAAAATTTCTCCGGAAGGAAAACCCCCTCATCTCGATGGTGAAAATTATTACATCCGGGATGGTATTGTCATCATCCCCAAAGGCGCTATCGTCGATCATAACACCACCATCTGATCCCCATTTCTGACTTCGGATCCAATTCCCTCCCCACCACCATGCCTGCATGGTGGTTTTTTTTATCACCCCCCGTCCACCACATCGTTTCCTGCGACCCCTCAGGATCCTCATCACTGAATCGGGTTGAGATCGCAGCTAGATATAATACATCTCAGGATCCTGGTTGGCCTTCTCAACCAGTTTTTGAAAATTTATGCTGTCTGCCGTTTCATCCAGTCGTTGCTGCAACTCCGCCCAGGCACATGCTATCGCCGGATGAATCGATCTGTCCTCAATCGCCGGTGAATCAAACACCTTTCCATGAACCGTCCGAATCACTTCCCCCATCGTAATCTCCCCAGGTGCTTTCGCCAGCCTGTATCCTCCATCTTTACCCCGTTGACTCAGGACCAATCCATTGGATTTCAACTCCAATAATATCTGTGTCAGATAATTCGATGGAATCAATTGCTCATTCGCCAGCCGATCCACTGAAACAGCCATCCCATTCCCGTAGCTCCGTGATAATCCAAAGATCGCCCGGACAGCATAATCGCTCTTGACTGATAATTTCATCTAACCTGCTTACCTTACTAATCATTGTCTCCTCTTGGCAATCCCCCTCGCATCTGCTTTTCCCTTTCATTCTCAACTTTTGACTTTTCTGGCCTTTTTTCGCCAATCTGGTCATCCCACCTTTTTGTGTCACTTCTTGATCATATCCGCCCCCATTGCCTGGCCTGGGCAAATTTCGACAGTTTGATCCCTATCCAACACTCCACTCACTTTTTTCCTCACCTTCAATTCCCCTTCATCGTCGTGATGAGAAATTTTATACATTTATATTTAATTTTTTACTCTCCAACAAAGTTGGCAAGCCTGGTGCTCATACCCTCCCAGAGACGAAAGAGTCAGCTATACTGTGAGGACACTATGACCAGTGCTCAGTCCGATGATCAGTTCCCTGCCTCTTTCTTATCATCCACATCACCATTCTAAATTAACTACGAAATAGAATTATTACCATGAGCATACTTAATAAATATATTCCAAAACTGCTGGCACTCTGGCTGTTTTTATGTGTTATTCCTCTGGCAATTCCCTCCATATCTGCCCAGGATGATGAAGCTGCTGCCGCTTTGGCTGAAAAAAAAGCAGCCTATGACGAACTTCTCAGCTCACAGGGCGATTATGCATTCGCATTCGACTTCTTCTCCACCAGTATGGTTTGGACCATCATATCAACAGGCTTGGTTTTCATTATGCACCTAGGATTCGCCACTCTGGAAACCGGACTCACACGCTCTAAAAACACAGTGAATATTCTTTTCAAGAATGTTTTCATTGTTTGTATTGGTCTGATCACATATGCCGCCTTTGGCTTCAAGGCCCACTACCCAGGGGATTCTTGGTTGATCCCTGGATGGCTGGCCCTCGGTGTCCCTATTGGTGATCTCAACGCCGATGGGGGAGACACCTTTGGATACGGAGGCCTTGCACTTTGTATGACTGGTTACGGTGATTTCATCTTTCAGGCCATGTTCGCCGCCACTGCGGCCACCATTGTCTCCGGTGCTGTTGCCGAACGTATTCACCTTCTTGGATTTATGATTTACTCCACTTTACTCGTCGGTTTGGCTTATCCATGGGTCGGTTCCTGGCACTGGGGACTTGGTTGGCTTTCTGAACTCGGTGGGGGAGATGCCGCATTTAAGGATTTTGCTGGTTCAACTGTTGTTCATGCATTTGGAGGATTTGCTGCACTTGCTGCTATTCTCGTTCTTGGCCCACGCAAGGGCAAATACATCGACGGAAAAATAAAACCCATTCCCGGCCACAGCATGCCTTTGGCCACCATCGGTGTTTTCCTCCTTTTCCTCGGGTGGTTTGGATTCAACGGTGGATCTGTCCTCTCCGCCAAACCAGGTGCTCTCGGACTTGTGATCACAACCACTTCACTCGCTGCTGCAGCCGGTGCTCTAGCCTCCATTGTTACTTCCTACATCGTCCTCAAATCCGCGGACCTCAGCATGGCTCTCAATGGAATTCTTGCCGGTCTCGTTGGCATTACTGCTGGCGCTGATGTTGTTCATCCATGGTCTGCTGTCGCAATCGGGCTCATCGCCGGTATTCTGGTTGTCTTCTCCATTCTCTTCTTCGACCGTATGGGAATTGATGACCCCGTTGGAGCTGTCTCTGTTCACGGTATCTGTGGTGTCTGGGGCACTATAGCCACTGCCCTCTTCCAGGTCAAAGATTCAGGTGTCAGTCTCGTTCTCAGGTCACAGGTGTGCTCGCAGTTTGTATTGCCGCCTTTATATTCTCCTTCGTCCTCTCATTTATCCTCAAATCTGTTGGCCTCTGGAGAGTCAGTGAGGAAGAGGAACAAGTCGGTCTCGATATCTCTGAACATGGCCAGGAAGCCTATCCTGACTTCGGTCGCTCTTCAGCTCATTGATAATTCAAAACTATCAAACTATATAATTAATTTTCTGAATCATAAACCATCAAATATTTAATTATCATGAAAATGATTACCGCTATTATAAAACCCTTCAAACTGGAAGACGTCAAAGACGCCCTCGCTGAACTCAATATTGAAGGGATGACTGTCACTGAAGTCAAAGGCTTCGGTCGCCAAAAAGGTCACACTGAAATATATCGTGGCAGCGAATACACTGTTGACTTTCTTCCTAAAATCAAGGTTGAAGTTGTCGTTGCGGATTCCGTTGTTGAGTCCGCTGTGGCTGCCATCGTCAAATCTGCTAAAACCGGGAAAATCGGAGATGGTAAAGTTTTCGTTTCCCCAGTAGAGGAAGCTGTCCGTATTCGTACAGAAGAAACCAACGATAGCGCAATATAATACATCACACTTACCTGTCAGTGTGTTGAGTGAAACGAGGCCCCTGGTTCATCACCAGGGGCCTTCTCACTGAACGCCAGGCACTTGTGCCCGGAATTTCATCCGGAGACCCGGCGACCAATTCATTTCACCCCGCTCGAAAGCTGAATATTTACTCCCGGGCTTCCCCGCATGCCGTGGTGGACGAGGCGAAGATCTTCTCCGGGGATGGTTTAATACATCAGTCTGACCCCGGCCAACTGTGCGCCAGAACGCCTGAATCATCAGCCTGATCACAGTGTTTGTCTTCTCAACCACAAAAAATGCAAATGGGCCATCGTCACTGAACTTCTTCTCACTGACACAGCAGAAAGGACCACCCATGGATGCTCGTGGTCTCTGGTCAAAGAGGACACCGGTTGTCATGCTCCAATTCCCTGATCACATCCCGCAGATTCTTACCATATAAAATACATTTTCAATAACGCTGAGGAAAGATTCATCCCGGGATGTGGAATGGAGCTTGACAATGATAAAATCTGGTCATTAATCGAATAAATCTCAAAAATATAATAATGAAATTGATGAGTCGTGTCACCAGACGGCCGGCGGGAGGCAATTCCAGGTTGCTTTTCTTTATACTTTCATGTTCGGTTGCCGCATCGCTTCAGGCTCAGGACCGAGCTATGTTTATTGATTTTGGTGGGGCGGACAACCAGACTTTTCCTCCTCCCATATATTGGAATAACGTGAATGAAGAGACCGGAGCCACACCTTTTGCTTTCATGGATCTTGTGGACATCGATGGCGCGGATCTGGATGTGCAGCTTTTCATTGACGGAGTTTTTGATGTGGATGCGGTGGAAGGGGGAACAACAAGCCATGCGGAGTATCCAGCGTCAGCCTCCCAGGATTCCCTGGTCAGCTCATCCGGCTTCGCCTCCTTTTCGATCGTC
Organism: Verrucomicrobiota bacterium; assembly: GCA_021209225.1. GTDB lineage: Bacteria > Verrucomicrobiota > Verrucomicrobiia > Limisphaerales > JAJOIW01 > JAJOIW01. Next base: position 40,843 of record JAJOIW010000108.1, on the reverse strand, counting down.
GGGAATCCAGGATCCACAGAAACCTACATACTGACCTTCTTCAGTTCGCTGGCTTCCGGTGCAGTGGGTATGGAAACCACCTACACGGTCACTGGAGAAGGGGATCCAGTGCAGGTTTCTTTGGAACCTTCGGGGAACACGAATAATTCAGTTTCCACCTCCGGAATTTCACCGACGATTGACGGGGAAGTCTCCGTGCAGCTGAGTCCCGGTGGAAATCATGGTGGGGGCAACGACAATGTATACCTGGGTATAATGCGTATCGATGCGGCTTCGGGCTGGTCAGCTCTGGTGGATTTCGGTTCCTCGAACCGGGAGACCAATGTGGTCGGCGGTGGCGAACTTCAATTCTGGAATAACGTGACCAATGGTGTTGCCGACACAAATGATGGTTCACTCAGAGATATTGTGACCTCATCCGGCGATGCCTCCGGTCTGGTGATTCAGATGGTCTCGCGGTTCAATGGTGTCAATACAGCCGGCGCATCGGATTCAACGCTATATCCGGCATCGGCGACCAGCGACTCCTGGTACGCCAATACTGAAGACTTTGGAGTCGGGCCGGACATAACTCCCATATTCAATGTCGAAGGGCTGGATCCGGAGAAAATCTACAGATTTTCCTTCTACGGCTCCCGTATGAATGCTGGCGGGGATAACAGACAGACAGTCTTCACTCTAACTGGCAATGAAATGAAGTCTGTTTCACTCAACGCCTCTGAAAATGTTGATGGACTCGCTGTGGCTGAGGCTGTAAGACCGGCGTCCGACGGGACCGTGAATATCGCATTGACCCCAGGTGCGGAAAATAATAACTCCTTTCATTTCATCTATCTCGGGGCGATGCAGATCGATGACATATCCGGCCAGATAGTCTATCTGTTTGATTTCGGCGGAGGTAACACAACCAATGTGGATGTGAAGGAAAGCCCGGAATTCTGGAATAATGTCACCGGTAATGTCGGAACAACCAATGACGGACGCATAGGCCAGTTTGTCACCTCAGACGGAGTCCGCACCAGTGTGGGAGTTCAGATGGTGGCCAGATTCAATGGCATCAATCGAAACGGCACCACAGAATCCACCCTATTTCCTGCGGCTGCCACAGGAGACTCGCTCTTCGGGAATACAGAAATTTTCAGTGGACTGGAGAATGTGTTTCCTGCTTTCAATCTGACCGGGCTGGATCCTGGATTCTCATATGATCTGACATTTTTCGGATCCCGGTCGGCGACAGATAACCGCCAGACGCGGTATACTGTAACCGGAGCCAATTCAGCTCAGGTGGACCTGAATGTTTCCAGCAACATCGACAATACAGTTAAGGCAACAGGTATCGCCCCGGATGCTCAGGGGAATATATTGATCCAGATCAATCCCGGCCCGGAAAATAACAACGGAAACCACTTCACCTATCTGGGGCTGATGCGCATAGACTGGCGTCGTCCGTTTGTTCCTCGAATCCTGATCGATGCCGGGGGCACCAATTTTCAGACTGGTCCTGGGGAGTCAGCTGACATCTGGAATAATTTCCTTGTCGGCGTTGCTCAGACCGATGATGGAGTCCTCAATAATCTGCTTTCAGTCAATGGAGCCACCACAGGACTCGGAATCCGCATGATCTCCCGGTTCAATGGGGTCAATGAAGCCGGGACCCAAGGATCTTCTCTCTATCCCGCAAGTGCCACCAGGGACTCATTGTTCGGAAACGTTGAAGAATGGAGCGGACTGACCGATGTTCTTCCCCAATTTGCCATTACCGGACTGGATACCGGAAAGAAGTATGATTTGACCTTTTTTGCCTCAAGGATGTCAGCCGGTGGGGATATGCGTCAGACAAAATACAGCCTGAATGGTGCCGAATCCCTCGAGGTGCTTTTGGATGCTTCCGAAAATATCGAAAATACAGTTTCAGCCTCCAATCTCTCTCCCAATCAGGATGGAGAAATTATTATTTCCATGACTCCCGGCCCGGACAATAACAACAGATTCCACTTCATCTATCTCGGCGCTCTCCAGATCGACTGGGTGGGAGCCAATACCCAGGACCCGGAAAATGTCACGCTGTCCTCTCCCGAAGTCACTGATGGTCAGCTTTCATTTCAGTTGCTCGGAAGGGCAGGGCAGACGTATTCCATACTGGGCAGCACAGGACTCAATCAGTGGATGGAAATTATCAAAGTGACACTCCAGAATGACCTTGAAAAGGTATCTGTTCCGGCAACCGGGGATGTCTTATTCATCCGGGTTGTCAGGTAATGCAAGTTCCTGGTGAATAGCAGATATATAAAACGCGCATGGACGATCACCCCATGCCGATGATTTATAAATAGAAAAATGCGGAGTGGTTTGATACCGAATCAAAAGATGGACCGGTTTTTGATTCTGCTGCTGGTGGCAGGCCAACATCTGCCCGGTATGGTGGCCCATGCCACCGCCTCAAACCGATTTGAATCAGAAATAGCCGCCTTTGAAAGGCTCGACCAACAGGATCCTCCGGCGTCCTCACCCATACTGTTCACGGGATCCTCAAGTATTCGCCAGTGGGCCGATCTGGAACGATTATTCCAGCACACAGGCTACGCCACTTTGAATCGGGGATTCGGCGGATCGATGATGAGTGACGTCAATGAGTGCTTTCACCGTATCGTCCAGCCATATCGCCCCTCCCTGGTTGTTGTATACGAAGGTGATAATGATCTGGCATCCGGTATGTCCCCGCAAGATGTCATGAAGGAATTTTATACATTTTCCAGATTGCTCATGGAGCACCTCCCCAATACAGATCTGGCTGTTATGTCTGTCAAACCAAGTCCCAGTCGATCCGCTTTCAGGGAGGAAATGGATGAGCTGAACTCACTTCTGGAGTTGTTCTGTCTCGAGGTGGGCGGGACTTATATCGACGTGGCCACCCCCATGCTGGATGCCACCGGTCAGCCATTCCCTCAACTATTCCAGCCAGACCGCCTGCATCTCAATGCCGCTGGCTACCGTTTATGGAAAAAAACTCTGATTCCGTCCATCTCCAATTGGTTATCAATAAGAAATGCCAATCTTCAATTATCCTTCGTCCACTCCGATCCGGGCATACTGGAACTGAGCTGGATAGGCAAGGCCTGGCTGGAATCTGCAACCGACCTATCCAATGACTGGACGTCGGTGCATGTCGATCAGAATGGATTCCAACGTATTGAAATAGTTAGCGAAGCCGCTTTCTATCGGTTGAGATGAGTATTTTTCATATGCGCCTCGTATACGGATCTGGTCATCTGCTGGACGCTGCCGTCCATCAGGGCGCAGATGAAATGATCGTCAGGTGTGTGGACATATGCCAGAATCGCCCCCGGCTTTGTTGACGCATCGATCAGTGTCGGGAACCGAAGGTCCATTCCCTTGAATGGCCGCACATCATCTGCGGTGAGATAGCCCCGTTCAATCAGGGTCGAAACCCGCACCTCACCAGGCGTTTGTTCATCGGAGTTCATTTGTTCATGGGCCAAGGCCTGCAACGCACTCATGATATTCGGAACATTCATCCCTTCAGTTTTTTTCTGCTCCTTGAATTCGAACATCACTGCATGGCGATCAATGCAGCAACCGCAAGAATCGCTGCGCAGGCTAAGGATAAAAATACCCGTATTTTCCTTCCGCTGCCTTTGTCGGGTTTAATCATATACTCATCTATATAGTAATTGCCCTTGCCCATTACGTCAATTTGTTCAGGAATTCTCCTCTGCAGCCGATATTGTCGACGAATGCATAGGGCACCCCATCCCAACCAAATATTTGACAAGGCTTGGCCAGACTGGCTCAAAGTCCATCCGTCCTGGATTTCCTTTCTCTCAAATCTTTCCAATATTTCAGCCCCACATTGGCCAATTATCCATGTCCAGTGTTCCAGCCGGATGAGCATTCATGGCTCGCCAGTGAAATCCATACTATCTCTCCATATTCTCAAGGTCCTTTCATTTCAGTGGATTGTTCGATGCTTCCCTCTGCCTTCAGTGAAGCGCAATTCTTTGGATATCAATCTGGATTCATGGGTTGGGGACAGCAATCCCGCGTCGGAAGCATCCCACGCGCTCACAATGGAACGCTCTTGATCAACCAGATTGATCACTTGGATTTAGATTTCCAGAGCCGACTCCTCAATTTCCTTGAATCCCATACCTTCCGGATGCTTGGTCAGGAAGCATTTTCCATTTCAAATTGCCAGATTCTCTCCACTTCAGCCCGAAATCTCACCAACCTATCCAGTCTCGGACTTTTCAGCTTAAACCTCTTTAATCGTATTACCCAGGTATCTCTGGAAATCCCCCCTCTCTCTGAAAGATCTCAACTCCTCCCTCAACTCATCGATATCCTTCTCTTCCACATCGCTGACCTGACCTCGCATGCAAAACCGCGGATCTCTCAGGATTCCCTCCAATTGCTCGCCCAGTATTCCTTCCCCGGTGATGTCACGGAACTCATTCATATCTGCCTCGCTGCCTGTTCAGAATCCCAATTCAATATCATCCTCCCAGACCACTTGCCTCCTTTCTCTCCAACCATTCGCCACCTCTCCCCATTATCTCCTCTCAAATCACCTCTCTCACCCAATCAGGACATTCCCAACCTCCAGGAAATTGAAATCCTCAACTATGTCCATCACCATGGCTATATTACCAATGCGCTCTGTAGAAAACTTCTCAAAATTGACCGTTTCCGCGCCTCTTACCTCCTAAAAAAACTCCACGCATCCAATATCCTCGTCAGAATCGGCTTAGGAAGAAACTCCCATTACTCCAAACCATAATCCCATTCACTTTATTTAAAACGTACCTGGTACTTTAAACCTAAGCTTGCAGCCGCATAACCTCTGATTCAAATTTGTATCCAGATGTTGGGGGAGCTTTCTCAAAGGCCACTAAATGTTGGGAATCGGAGGCTTTTGCTGGCTTCCCGGGTTGCGATTTGTTATGAGGTGAACCTCATGACTATACGTGAAGATGAAGTTGTCACTCTCACTACAGCAGCTGGTCCAATGCAGTGCCTGTTTTTGAGACCTGCCAAGGAAGGGAGTTACCCCGGATTGGTTTTTTTCTCGGAAATATTTCAGATCACCGCCCCGATCCGCAGGGTAGCCGCTTTTTTAGCCGGCCATGGATTCTTGGTTATAGTCCCCGAAATATATCACGAATTCGAACTGCCCGGGACCATTCTCTCCTACAACCCGGAAGGCTCAGCTAGGGGCAATTTCCTCAAAACCGAAAAAAAACTGGACCACTACGATTCAGATGCCCGCGCAGCATTGGATTTCTTAAAAAACCACCCGAATTGTTCAGGCAACCTTGGTGTAGTCGGCTTCTGCATTGGTGGCCATCTGGCATTCAGAGCGGCATTCCAGCCAGATGTTTGCCGTTCAGCCTGCTTTTATCCAACTGACCTCCACAAAAATGGACTGGGCCAGGGATCAATGGATGATTCTTTAACCAGGTCCAAGGAAATTACTGGTGAATTATTGATGATTTGGGGCAGACAAGATCCACATATCCCACAAGAAGGCCGGCAAAAGGTTTATAACCGCCTCACCGAATGCAATATCTCATTCACTTGGCACGAATTTAATGCTCAGCATGCCTTCATGCGCGATGAAGGTCTCAGATACGATCCCGAATTGGCGCATATCGCCTTCGATCTGGTGATCAATTTCTTCCGTCAACTGCCACAATCTCCAGTTTCTTCCAAAAACTAGATCCCTCTCAAGCTTGATGCCGACTCAATTTGCCATTTTAGGAAGCGGATCCGGAGGCAACTCTGCATACTTGGAAACAGACAAAACCTCTATATTGATCGATGCTGGATTCACCTGCTCTCAACTAAAAGCCAGACTTGAATCGTTAGGGAGGTCTCCTGAGAATATTGACGCAATTCTCATCACTCATGAACATGGCGATCACATCCGCGGACTCCAGGTCCTTAGTTCAAAATACAATATTCCCATCTTCGCCAATAGACTCACCATCGAAGCAATTGAAAAACAAACTAACAGAAAACTCGATTTTGTCAGATTCCAGACCGGTAGCTCATTCGAAATAGGTGATATAGTTGTGGAAAATTTCAGTATCCCTCACGATGCCCAGGATCCTGTTGGTTTCAATTTAAGGACACCTCATTCTGTAATTGGTATCTTGACTGATCTCGGTCATATCACTTCTGCAATCACACAAAAACTCCGAGATTCCCAGGTGGTGCTGCTGGAAGCCAATTACGACAAAACCATGCTTGAGCTGGATAGAAATCGACCATGGTCAGTCAAACAGCGAATAATGAGTCGACACGGTCACTTGTCCAATAACGCAGCCGCTGAGTTCGCCAGAAACCTGGTCGCTCAAAGATTGCAACACATCTTTCTTGGGCACCTCAGCAGAGATTGCAATACGCCAGTCCTGGCTCATAAGTGCATGACCTCGGCACTTTTACAGGAAACTTGTGCACTTCCTCATGTCCATTCCACATTCCAGGATCAAAGCTCTGATTGGCTCATCCTCTAATTAGTGGCTGAGCGCCTACTCTCTTCCCATTGCCATCAGTTTGTAACAAACTATACTCATTGGCAGTAGTGATTCCTCAGTGGCATCCTCCAAAGGCTGTGAAATCACTTGTTCAACCTGGCCACATCGCTGAGCCGGGACATTCATCTCCTCCATTGCAATTTTTATATCATTCATAAATATCAATTGTGGCTTTTTGCCTATACTTTCTGGACACGCTTTCGATAAGTCTGCCTACCCTATTGGCTTATCTCAGCAAAACTTAAGTGAACTGCCTGCAATTAGGACAGATTCAACATATTTCTGTCTTGAATTGACATCCTCTCATTATTCCTTTTTTCGATAACTATAAAGCTGGTTCTCAAATTCCTCCTTCAACGGGTGGGCTAATCGAGCTTTATGGGGACTTAACTTCTTCAGTTTCATTCCATATAACTCTTCAATGAACTCCCGACTCCCTATCACCACGCCATCAGTTAACGTGCCGACTCGTGAATTCCAGGCCTTGCCTGACAATTTGCTCCGATTTTCGCAATCAACGTCCTTTTCTGGAAGGACTTGGCCACTATTCTGCCTCGAAGACACTTGACCATACCGTTTCTCTAACCTCATTCGATAGATTTCTAATGCCTTCTCCCATTCCATTCTCTGCCCTATGCCAGATGCAAGATGGATCATTCCCCTTTGGGCTGCCGGCTCACCTCTTATTGCTTCTGAAAGCGAATTCCAAAAGTAATTTTCTGGAGTCGATGCAATTCCCGCCCGAACAGGATTCAGCTCAATATAACTTGCTATTCTCATCATCGCCCCTTCGCTTCCTTCAACCAGCACACTCCGGAATCGTTCCTCCCACAATGTCCCAACCCTACTCTTCTCCCAATTATACCACTTTGAAAACCTAAGCTTAAAATCCTTCACAAACTGGGATAAATCATACATGCGAGCCCTCATAGAATCATAAATCATGGATTCATATCCCAAATTCCCCAGTTCTTTCTGTTGACATATCCTCTCCTCGATTTCAGATAGTTTTGTCGGATTGTAAATATATTTCATTCGCCGCCATACTTCCTCGTCCGAAATCCTCTCCGGCCTTCTCGGAATATTGACAAGCAAATGGAAATGATTCCCCATCAAACAGTAAGATAAAACCTCCACACCTGAAAATGCCTCCAGCTGCCTCAACATTCTTAACATCATCTGCTTTTCCGGATTCTCAAAAATCAATCTCCGGTCAACCACCCGACTGATCACATGAAAAACCTGGGATCGCTTCTCATCCTTTAATAATCCTCTCGGTATTCGCATGCTGATAAAAGTACCAGGTACATTAATATAGTGCAAAAGAAATCAGTTTTTGTCGGATTTGAGGAATAAAATGAGTCCGAGGGAGGCGAAGAGGAAGTTTGGAGACCAGGCAGCCAGTATGGGATGGATTTTCCCAGAGAAGCCGAGTGGTTCGGACAGTCTTTGGACGACAAAGTAGGTGAAGCAGAGGCCCAAAGCGAGAGTGACACCCCGGAAGGCGTCGCGGCGTCCGGGTCTGCATCCCAGAGGGAGCGCGAGAAGTCCGACGACAAAAAACGTTAAGGACCCTGCGATTTGGGAATGGTATTTTGTGGAAAGAAACAAAGAGTCTGCGTTGGAGAGGGTAGGGAGGAATTTTTTAATGTGAGCGATTTCACGGATATTGAATTTAGCAAGTCTTGCGTCCTTTATGTCCTGCACGCGACTTATTTTGAGTTGGGACATAAGGAATTCCGGGGTCTCAGGGAGGATTGAATCCGGGATTTCGAGATGAGCGGGTTTACTTTCGAGGACGGGGAAACCGAGTGTTTGGTTATTGACGAACACCTGTGCATTGGACAGATGCCATACAGATTGGGAATAATAGGCTTTTTCTGCGCAAACGAACACTGATTTCCCGTTTGGGTCGAGGTATTCGACGGTGACGTCCACAAGAATAGTTTGATCGTCAGAGGACTGAATATTCCCGACATCCCATCTGCGTCCTTCTGTTTCATTCCAGTAAAAAAGGAGGGATTGGGATTGAGAAATGGGTGCATTGTCCTGCGGACTGAGTGAGGAACCATTATTTTGAGCAATGGCATCAGCCTGAGTTTCGAAATCAACAAGGTAAAGTTCCCGATAGGTAAAAGATACCACTCCAAACAACAGCGAAATGAAGAATATGGGCAGGGCGATGCGCCAGAGGCTGATGCCAGCTGCGCGCATTGCTGTTGTTTCATTGGATCTAGTCAGTTGGATAAATGCATAAAGGAGACTCAGTAGGAATGCGACAGGCCCCAGAAGGTCCAGATATCCGGGAATTTTGAGGAGATAATACTTCAGGGCGTCTACTGGGTGAATCTGAAGTGATTTGAAGTCATCCAATCGACTGAGGGCATCACCTGAGATCCAGAATATGAGAAAACCTGCAGTGCAAACCAGCATTGGCAGAGAGATCTGTGTCAGGATGTATCGATCAAGCAAGCGCATTTCAGACATTCATGAGTGCGCAAGCATACCCTCATAAATGGTTTTGTGAATACCTGATTTTATTCTGACCGTGGAGGGAATCCCTCTATGGCAGGCGTTGGGGTTATATTGGATTCAGAAAACCGGATTCTGAAGAAAGCCTGATTTTCGTCCTCAATGGATCCTGATAACTCGAAGGATCCAGGAGAGGTGGAAAAAGTGTGCCATGGCTTCCAGGATTTAAAGTCAATAGTTTTTTCAATGATCCATTCGCCTCCAATTTCAATATTTCCAGTGAGGGTGATTTTTCCATTCTGTAGTTTGGCGGTACGGATTGAATTGGGCAGGTGATGGATAAGTGATGCTGAAGCAGAAACAGGTTGGATGTCACCGTCAAATGAAACGCTTCCAAATACGTCGATATGTGCGGGAATGGATGAGGAATTCGGAAACACATCGACAATTATTTTCCGTGCCTGAGCAGCTGGAAAGATCCACCGAGCGGCAGTGATTTCCGGATGCTTGAGGTCCCAAGTCCAGCCCGGGCTGAGATTGAGTTCCAAGCCTGAAGCAAAAGCGACACGTGCAGGTAGTTCGATAACCAGCTGGATTATGACTGAGTCCTGATTGAACTGTCCGACAAAGTGAATGAGTGGTTGAGATTCGCCCTCCGACGGGCTTCTATTTTCATTGTTCACGAAATCCGAACGTGTGGGTATCCAACAAAGAGGAGGAGAAAGAGATTCATTGAATTGATATTTTCCTCCTTGATTTTTAAGGCTCATGACCCGGACTGCATGGGCCAGGTCAACAGAATCTCCCTGCCATGACTGACCTTGCAGGTAGGCTTTAATATAATTATGGAGTTCTGATGAGTTGATTGAATAATCCGTGGGTGATATATCTGCAGGAATTGGAGGAAACGGAGCAGAACCGGTGTCTCCCCCAATTGGATTTGAATTGCCATCATATATATACTGTCCATCAAATTTTTCAGCAGGTGAATCTATTTCCTGGGTGAAGAATGTGTAGTGAACGATTAATTCGTCAGCCACTGGCAGATTCCAGGTGAGAGTGCGTGATTGTGAATCATATGTTCCACCATCAGCTATTTCGTCGACGACAACATGCTTTGGTATGCTTTCAACGATCTGGATCGGTTTGCCTTTTATGTTGCGAATGAACAGATATACTGGATTTGAAGTCGAGTCGGAAATCGATTGCGGAAGTTTTCTGAGTACTTCCGGTCCGGTTGACATGGGGATATCAAGGTTAAAAATAGGTTTAATATTAAATGGTTTTGATTCTGTCGTTCCAAAAGAATTTGAAGCTCTGATATGGAGCTTGCCCAGAGGTGTTTCAGGTAAATTGTCGAGAATAAGCCATGGCTGGTCTGTGGATGTCAGAGATTGTCCTTCCCAAATCCATTCATAAGTCATGGGTTGTTCGCCATGGAAAGTGGCCCAGAATAGACCTGAATGTCCACCAGGCGCTGAGATGAGCCAAGGTTGGAATGATATTTCAGGCGGCAGACCCACGCTCAGCTGAGCTTTATCACTGACGACTGAACCTGATGGATTGGTGATGACGATCCACCATTGGCCCTCGTGTTCTTTTGCAGCCTCCTTGATCAGGAGCCTTGGAGTGGTAGCTCCACTGACAATTTTATCGTTGTGGTACCACTGATAAGACAACGGTCCTGTCCCCGAGGCTATGGAATCAAAGTATAAGGGTTTTCCCACAGTAACTTCCAGATTTTTCGGGTGACGAATGATTGCTGGTGGCTCGATGATACTCAGAGTGAAGGCAGGCGAGCGGATTGTTCCGGCTTCATTGGATGCCTCCACCTGCCAGGTTCCCGTGTCTGCTTGACTGACAGAATTTATGGTCCATGTGCTGGACGCTCCCTCGAGATGCTGACCATTGTGAATCCATTGGTATGAAATATTGCCAGCCCCCCGGGCGTATGCTGTGAATTTCACTGCGGAGTTTGCGGCGACTGCTACCGACTGCGGGACCGTAACCCAGGTCAAAGGCATAATCACATCCAGAGATCCGACAGTTGTCTGATCTTCACCTGCTGAATTGGATGCCACTGCTGTGTATTGCCCAGCGAATTCAGCACTCACATTTCCCAAGGTTATTTTCGGCCCGGCGTTTTTAAATAGAAGTTTACCATTGAGGTACCAATCAATGGCTATGGGATTTGATCCTTCGGTTTCAAGCCAGAGCTCTGGAGACCCACCCAACCCGACAGATACATCGCCGCTTACCTTCACAATGTGAGGTGGTTCCACTACTGGTGGTGGAGGCTCTATAGTTAAAGGAGAAATAATCTGATCCCCATCGATACGGATGGTTTCCGCTTCAAATTCTGCCGTTCCATTGAAGGTTTTCGGAATGAGAATTTCCTGGCTGGCAATGAGAGTATAATGTGTGATGATTCTGCCGGAAGTGGGCAGGCGCCAGGAGATGGAGCGGGATTTGGGGTCATAGATTCCGCCGTCCCCGATTTCATCTACAATAAAACCATCGGGAATATGTTCAGTTATATTAATTGGGCTGCCATGGATGTTGGCAATAAATATATAGACTGGCAGTATATTGGAGTCTTCGGACAATTCCGGAAGTTTTCTGATGACCGACGGGTTTGTGGCTGTCGGGAAAGTCAGTTCCGGGAGTTGTCGGATGATGAACGGGGATGTGGTGATGGAACCGAATTTATTGGTGACGAGTAATTGTAGATTTCCGACCTGGGGGACTGGCAGGTTGTCGAAGATGATCCAGGGATTCTGAGTGGATGTGAGCACCAGTCCACTTCTCACCCATTGAAAAGTCAGAGGTTGATCGCCTGAAACATCGGCCCAGAATAAAGTGGCCTGATTGGTTGGCGCAGAAACCAGGGCAGGTAAGCGATCCACAGTTGGGGGCAAACCGACGGTGAGTTTGGCTCGTTGGCTGGTAGTTGAACCTGCAGAGTTGCTGACGACGACCCACCATTCGCCTGAGTGTTCGGTTGACGAATCAGAAATCGCCAGTTGTTTATTCGTCCCACCAACTACCGGTGCGCCATCCTTATACCACTGAAATGACATGGGTTGGCTGCCCGTCACTGAAACATCAAAAAAGAGTGGGGATGATTTGGCGATTTCCACACTTTGTGGATGTCTTGAAATGACTGGCGGATCGACAATTTCCAAAGCGAAGATGGACGAGCGGATTGTTCCGGCTTCATTGGATGCCTCCACCTGCCAGGTTCCCGTATGCTCAGTCGAAACAGATTTAATACTCCATTCACTGGATGAAATGGGTAGAACCACACCGTTATGAATCCATCTATAAGTAATGGATCCTGATCCGCGGGCAAAGGCGGTCAGAGTTACAGATGCGTTGGATTTTGTCGTTACGGACTCAGGGATGACGACCCAGGAAAGCGGTTGTACTACCGTTAAATTTCCAACAATGGCTTGATCTGAACCGGAGGCGTTCGATACGGCCACTGAATACTGTCCTCCAAATTGGGCATTGGCATTTCCCAGCGTGATCTGTGGTCCCGCATTTTTCAAAAGCAGGACACCATCAAGATACCAATCGACATTAAAAGGTGGGGTTCCAACCAACTCGATGCTCATTATCGGAGAAGTGCCTGCCCCGACCTTCATATCACCACTGACCGAGACAATTCGGGGTGGGTCTATTCTTTTTGAAACGGTGACTTCAACCTTGCTTGTGGCGATCTGTCCGGCAGAGTTTCTGACAATTGCCTGATAGATACCAGCATGGTCCGGTTCTGCTGACGGGATGGATAAACTCGAACGGTTAGGTGCTAGAATGGGGATATTATTGAAAAGCCAATCAATCTGGATGGGTTCACTCGCGTTGAATCCGAATTCCAACAAAACTGGCTCGCCTTCAGTTACGCCTATATTTTTCAAGTCCGATGTAATCACCGGCTTCGAACCTGTATACAATACAAACTCTTTTAATTCAACCAGCGGTGGAGGCAGAGAAGGTGGAATGCCATCACCCCCAGTTTTTATGCTCATGATGTCTGATTCGCCCCGAATGGCCATAAGTGATTCGGCTATTTCATGCGTTTCAGCATCCTGAGTATTCCAAACCTTGACTTGAGTGTAGACTACCGCACCGGGTTGGCTTCCCGGGATGAGTTTGACCTCCGGTTCCCATATCCCTGAATTTTCTCCGGACAGAAACGGGTTCGGCCATCCAACCGGATCCAGGTTTAATGGGTCAAAGCCAGCATAAAGCTGAGCAACAAACCCTTCCGCGTTCACTGGCGTGCGCCCATCGGGCATGAACACACGGAATTCCAATGTCTGTCCAAGGGTTGGATGAAAAAATCGATTGGCAAAATGGACACTTCCCTGTGTGGTTGGCTCTTCTATCTGCTCCAACCAGACAGATTCCAGACCATTCAGGTCGGATACCAGAAACTCGGGAAAAAATCCTCCCCCAGCCAAAACACGCACAATGTTGCTTTGTCCAAAGGGTCTGCGGGTTGAGATGGCATTTTCCACATTGGGACCACCCTTTTTCTCCCAGACAACAATTTTCGCATAGGCCGTTTCACCCGGATGGACCAGAGGAGTTCGGCAAATCTCTGTGCCACCCACCAAAAATCCAGCCATGGAACCCGTACCGAACGTGCGCAAATCAGAAACCGGATTCAGAAAATCCTCAGATGGGCCCGCATAAAGCTGAGCAACGTAAGTGTCTCCTTCGAGCCGTTTGCCCGACACATCAAAAAATGGCGCCTCCCAACCCAGCCCGCGGTTGGCAAATTTTATCTGGCCGCTTTCTGCTTTGTTTCCGATCACTTTATGGACATGAATGGCTCCCCCAGAGGAAAGCAGACTTGTCGATGAGTCCGCAAGTTCCACTCTGAATACCTGAGACAAACCAAGATACCCACCAAAATCCCGAACCGCTTCAAAACTGAAATTATCCTCCTGGTTCCAAACACGTATCTGAGCAAAAACTGTCCTTCCGCTTGGAAATCCCGGAACCGATCGATTATTTGGACTTGGCGTTTGGATGATTCCATCGGCTCCCACCACGGCCACGCCCCCAATAGGAAACATTTGATGCGGATCATTAAATCCACTCACAAACAACTGCGCCAGATAGCCTTCTGATCCCAAAACTGTGCCATCCGAGGCGTTTCTCACCAAATCAGCTGTCTCAAAATTGATAAAACCCTGAGCTGGTGATCGAACCCCCCATGATACTAACAGCAATACTATGCCAATTTGTCGCAATACCAATTTCATCTAAGCTATTCAGCCCTACACTCTTTCCTAAGCGACACACCATCCTCTCAGTTGACCCAATTTCTCACTTTCACTTTCATTCCCCCATCACATCATTAAATAAAGTACCAGGTACATTTTTAATAACCGCCAGTATTAATGTACCTGGTACTTTATTCTGGACGAAATGATTTCAGCGCAGCTGACAAATGGGTGAGGAGATGCCAATGTGGGGGAGATTCGAATCAGATGAAATATTGGCAGGATTATTTTGGTGAATTGGCGGGATTCCGATTTGCAGACTGGTTTCAAAGTGCTTCTGCGGTCTGGGAACCGCTGGGGTGGATTGGGACAAGACTTTCAGAACTCAGGATAAGTGATCCACCTGTATTGGGATCTTTAGGCGAAGGCGTGTGGATTACTGGGCCAGTATGGATTGGGGAGGGGACACAGATTGAGCCGGGGGTATTTATAAAAGGCCCAGCATGGATTGGATCAAATTGTCAGATTCGGCACAATGCATACATCCGTGAGAACTCAGTGATTGGGGATGGCTGCGTGATTGGGAACTCGACTGAGGTCAAGAATAGTATCCTGATAGGAGGCTGTGAGGTTCCACATTTCAATTATGTGGGGGATTCCATTCTGGGGTGGAAGGCACATTTGGGTGCTGGGGTGATATTATCGAATTACAAACAGACATCGGGAACAGTTTCGGTGGTTGTCAATGGGGAGAAAGTGGACACTGGACTGCGTAAGTTTGGAGCGATATTGGGAGATAAGGCGACAATTGGTTGTAATTCTGTGTTGAATCCAGGATCGCTGATTGGTCCCGGTTCGATCATCTACCCCAATTGCAGTTGGCGGGGAGTACTCCCTGGCGGGAAGATTGTGAAGGTGAGATCCCCACATGAAATTGTCGATGTGAACTAGAATTGGAATGGTGAGGTGACTAGTCCCCGGAGGTTGGGGAGGCTTTAATGGCAGGAATTCTCCATGCGAGAGCAAAGCTTGCGATCAATCCGACAATTCCTGCGAAGGAAATGGCGCTTTTGAGGTCCAGTCGTGTGGCCAATTCTCCCATGAGCAGGTTTCCAAAGGGGCTTAATCCAATGAAACAGAAAGTGTAGATGCCCATGATTCTGCCGCGCATCGATTGCGGGGAATTGAGTTGGACGAGGGTATTGGCGGTTGAGAATGTGGCAATCATGGCAATTCCATTGATTCCCAGAAGTAAATGTGCCCAGGCCAGAGTGCGAGTATGAGCCAGAGCCATCACAGAGAGGGCAAAAAAGGTTGTCCCCATTGGAAATATCCATTTTTTCCACTCTGGGCTTTTCAGCAACGTCAGGAGTATTGCGGCAAGGAATGCGCCACATCCATTGGCCATCATCAGGCTGCCATAGCCTTTGGGGCCCAATTGAAACCATTCCTTGGCAATCGATGGGATCTGAGCAACAAAGGGGGCAGTAAAAATGGATGCCACACTAATCGTGCACAGAACGTTCAACAACAAAGGATCCCGGCGGATATGAATCAGGGCATCCTTGAATGAAACGGATTTGAAATGATCGGATGCGGGTTCCCGATAGAGATTCCTCATTCGTGAATAGGCATATATGGTGGCGGCAAACGACAGGGTGTTGATCAGAAAACACCACGAGGGTTGGAAACCGGCCAGGATGATGCCCGCAATGCCTGGTCCCACAATGCGGGCCCCATTAAAAACTGAAGAATTGACGAACAGGGCGTTCATCAGGTCTTTCCTGCCCACCATTTCCACGACAAAGCTCTGTCTGGCTGGGATATCGAAAGCGTGGCAAATGCCGATTCCCGTGGCTGCTATCCAAAGTTGCCAGATGGATAGCGATCCCGAAAACCCCTGGATCGTCAGCCATCCGGCAAAAATCATCGAGAACAGCTGGGTGAGCATGAGGATTTTTCTCTTATCCGCACGATCCGCCAGGAGCCCGGCACTCAATGTGATCAGAGTGACAGGAAATGTATGCAGGAAGCGCGTTATTCCGAGGGCTCGCGGGGATTCTGTCAACTCATAGACCACCCAGCCTTCGGCAACCAATTGCATCCAGGTGCCATTCAGAGAAATAACCTGCGCCAGAAAAAAAAGCCGGAAATTGCGATGTTGGAACGCAGGGTACCACCTGCGGGATGGTGGGCAGTCCGTCTGATTCATCGCCATCATCAATTTTCCACCTGGCTACTTTGCCGGGGTAACCACCTGGAATACAATTCATTTAACTCAATCTTTTTTGTAACCAACTGAAATGTTAATCTCTCTTGATTGGGTGTTTGGCGGTGGTGTCGTAGCCGATTTCGGGTAAGATGCGCCGTCCGATATGATGCGCTGACAATTTAATGTCAGGAATTCGTCACTTGATTCGTTAAACTGGCCAGTATTGAATCACAGTTTAAAGCGAAGCTTGCAAAGCTGAATCAAACAGGTCTCAAACTTGAATATAAGAAACTTGAAATTCCAAGTCATTCAAATGGTTCACAGATCGTCCCGACTTCCGGGCGATCCAATTCCCTCGTTGTGGAAGCGGTCTTACCCAGTCCTCTGGTCGCTTTTGTTTGTCCTTGTCCTGACTGGCTGCCAGGCCTCCTGGCATAGGAAGAAAGCGGACAAGGATGCATACCGCATTATCAGCGAAGTTGAAAATCAGATATTTGGCCGCACCAATTCATTTACTATTGACACACGGTTCTCATCGAGGTCCCCCAAAGAGATTGATAGCCTTGAACTGATCGAAGAGAGTCTGAGTGGGGAAAAATTGCATCTGACACTGAATGATTGTCTCGATATAGCGGTTAAAAACAACCGTACATATCAAACCCAGAAAGAGTCGCTCTTCTTAACCGCTCTGAATTTGACGGCCGCTGAACGGAATTTTCAGGACAACTGGTTCCTGAGAATGTTCGGGCGCAATTCCCGATCCGGCTCCGGTGATCGGACTGGAGCAGCTGGCGGAGATTTGGGCTTTAACCAAGCTTTTGCCACTGGTGCTTCCCTGGGCATGAACATCGCCAACGATTTGTTGAAATTCTATACGGGTGATCCCAGACGATCGGCAATCAGCACTATTTCGTTTAATTTGGCTCAACCCTTGCTGCGGGGAGTCGGTCGGAGAGCCGTGATTGAAAACCTGACTCAGGCCGAACGCAATGTCATCTATGCCGTGCGGGATTACACCCAATTTCAAAAAGAATTCTCTGTCGGAATTGTGGAGCAATACTTCCGGCTGCTGCAATCGAAGGACATCATCCGCAACACATATACAAACTATTTACAGCGACTGGATGCCACCCGGCGGCTGATTGCTCACCAGGAGGCAGGAAACGAAAGCGTCGTGAACGTGGGTCAGGCTCAACAGGCCGAGCTGGATGTCAAAAACAGTTACGTCAACCTGGTAGCCAATTACCAGACAAGTCTCGATTCTCTGAAGATTCAGCTTGGTATCCCGGTATCCAGTCAACTCATTCTCGATGACAGCCCATTTCAGGATCTGAAATCGGCCGGACTCATGGAATTTGTCATGACTTCCGAACAGGCATTCGCACTTGCGATTGAAAAAAACCTCCCTTTGATGAACGAGATCGATCGCTTTGAAGATTCCAAGCGGAAAATTGTGGTGGCTGCCAACCAGCTTATGGCGGATCTCAATCTGGCGGCGGACGCTTCAATCAACTCCGATGGGCCCACGGATTACACGGATTTCAATATAGACAATGTGCGTTGGAATTACGGAATTGAGTTGAATTTGCCTATTGACCGGCTGCGCGAGCGCAACGCGTACCGATCCACCATCATCAACTTTGAAGCCGCCCTGCGTCGCCTCTCCCTTCAGTTGGATACCAAGCGTCAGGAGATCGAAGTCGGGCTTCGCACCCTGCGCCAGAGAAAAAGAAACTATGAAATCGAACTGGTGGGGCTTGAAATTGCCAATGATCGTGTGACCAGTGTATCATTATTCGTGGAAGCCGGGCGATCCCAGGAACGGGATTTGAGGGAAGCTCTGAACTCCCAGGTTGCCTCTCAGAACAGCGTGACCCGGGCATTGGTGGATTACCTTTAGCCCGTCTTCAGCTGATGTTGGATCTGGGCACTCTCGATATAGATGTCGAAAAATTCTGGCTTGCTCAAGATGCGATTCAAATGCCCACTGAATATATTGGGGAAACGGGATCCATAGGTGAGGATGGAGAAGTTCTCCGACCAGACGAAGTATTTTCATTTCAACAAACGGTAGTAATCGAATGAATATTTTATATATAAATCAGAAGGAATTAGCTGCGTTGAATAACCGGATGTTATTTATTCTGGCGGGTGCCGCGCTGTTAATCATCATATTGGTGACCATGTTTTCCGGGGGGGGGGGCGAAGCAAACAGAGACGTCTTATCACACTGTTCAGCGCTCGGACTTTATGGTTTCCGTGGTGGAAGGTGGTGAATTGAGCGCTGTCAATGAGACGATTTTACGTTCGGAGGTCGATGGGACAGCGCGTGTCATATATATCATTCCTGAAGGTTCAACTGTCAAAAAGGGTGACCTGCTCGTCGAGCTGGACGCATCGGAACTGATCGATCGCATCAACCAGCAACAAAATAGATTTCGAACGCAGTGTCGCAACCTATAAACAGGCAGAAGCTAACCTGGAAATTGCCCGCAGCACTCTTGCCAGTAACCTGAGAAACGCTTCCAATGCCTTGTTATTTGCAGAGATTGATCTGGAGAAATACCTGGACGGCGATTATCAACAAACCCTGCTGACCACCTCCAATGACATTGTTTCCTTTGAGCAATCCATGAAAGTCGCCAAAGACAAGATGGAGAATTCCAAGAAATTATACGACAAGGGATTTGAAACTCAGACGAACCTGGAGCGCGATCAATTGTCCTTCACAAACGTCCTTTTCTCGATGACCAAGGCCAAAGAGAGCCTGCGACTCTTCCGCGAATATGAGCATCCAAAATCAGTCACAACTTTTCAATCCAAAGTTTCGGACGCTCTGGACGACATGGAACGGGTGAAACTGGAAGGTTCGGGAAATATAGCCAAAGCTGAAGCGGATTTGGCATCGCAGGTGAACACATTGTTACTCAACAGCAATAAGTTGGACCGCTTGAAGATCCAGTTGGAAAAGAGCCGCATTACTGCTCCCCAGGATGGATTAGTGGTCTATGCTGTCTCGGACAGCCGTTGGAGCAGTGAATCCCTGGTGGAGGAAGGGGCCACGGTGCGAAATCGTCAGGAACTCATCAAGTTGCCGGACGTCAGCCAGATGAAAGTCGATATCAAGATCCATGAGTCCAACATCAGCCAGGTGCGTCAGGGACAGATTGCTTACATTATTCTCGATCCCATGCCGGATAAAAGATTCAAGGGCTACGTCTCCAAAGTGGGAGTTGTTCCCGAGGCCGCCAGCCGATGGATGGGGTCCGACATGAAAATGTATAAAACCGAAGTTCGGATTGATGATCGGCTTGAAGGTGTGAAACCCGGGGTCAGCGCCCAGGTTGAAATCATCACCACCAACCTGACTTCCGTCATCACTGTGCCGACCCAATGCGTGACAACCCAAAAAGATAAGACGGTTGTCTACAGGCAGAATGCTTCAGGCAATGCAGAGCCGGTAGCTGTCACATTGGGGGTTTTTGACGATAAATTCATACAGATTGTATCCGGGATCGAGGTTGGGGATAAGATCATGTTGAACCCACCGCTCAATTATGATGCGGATGATCTGGATAATTCAGTCATTCGGAGTGGTGAAGTGGTCGATTCGACCCCGAAGGAGATCAAACAACCTGTTGCACCTGGTGGAGGTGCGGCTGGGCAGGGTGCCGGTCCTGGAAGATCCGGGGCGCAGCCACCATCGCCAATGGTCAGGCCACTCCCGGGGCCTCAGGCCAGGACGGAGCTTCTCCCGATCGCAATGCCATGCGGGAACAAATGCTCAAGCAATTTGATAAAGATGGGGATGGACAGTTAAGTGAATCCGAGAGGGAGGCGATGAGGAGTCAGTTCCAGAATGCTGGAGGAGGCGGTCGGTCCTGGTGGTGGCGGGGAAGCGGGTGGTGGTCGTCAGCGTCCCCAACCATAATCAGGTTAGATATTAATTTCTCCATCATTTCTCCGGGCATGACTATTCATCGAAACGGGCCATCATGACATTCGCGGGATCGCAAGACCTATGTTCTGAGCGAGGAAAATATCGTGCACGCGTTGCGGGGAGTGGATCTTCAAATTGCGGAGGGTTCCTATGTCGCCATTATGGGGCCATCCGGGTCCGGTAAGTCGACCATGCTGAACATTCTCGGCTGTCTCGATCGCCCCACTGAAGGACAATACTTCCTCGGGGGGGACGATGTCGCCCAGATGGAGGATGATATTTTATCGAATGTTCGGGGCAAAAGGATCGGGTTTATTTTTCAGTCTTACAATCTGATCCCTCAATTGACAGTGATTGAAAACATTCAGGTTCCGCTCATATATCAATCGTATGATCTCAAAGAATACATGGGGCGGGCTATCGAGCTGGCACGGATGGTTGGTTTGGAGGAACGTCTGGATCACCGACCCAACCAGCTGTCGGGTGGGCAGCAACAAAGGGTGGCCATCGCCAGATCACTCATCAACGATCCATTGATGATACTCGCTGACGAGCCGACCGGAAACCTGGATTCCAAGACGGGCCTCGAAGTGCTCGACCTCATCGATAAACTCAATGCCGATGGCAAAACCATCGTTCTGGTGACCCACGACCCGAAGGTGGGCGACCGGGCACAGAGGGTCATTCATATGAAAGATGGTAAAATTGACCGCGACATCACCAACCGATGAGATGATTCATTTCCTCCTGCTTCCATGAACCAATACCAGCTGATTTCAACAATTAAACTGGGCGTCAAAAGTTTGATGCTCCATAAACTCCGCTCCATCCTGACCATGCTTGGGATTATCTTCGGGGTTTGTTCGGTCATCGCCATGTTGGCCATCGGGGAAGGTGCCGCCTATGAAGCTCAGGAGGACATTAAAAAACTCGGAAGCAACAACATCATTCTTAGATCTGTCAAACCCCCTGAAGACGCCAATAATCAGAATAACAGCCGCGGTGGATTCGCCATTTCCTATGGGCTCACTTTCGCTGACAGCTCCAGGATTTTAGCCTCCATCCCCGGTGTCAATCGCGTTTTGCCAAAGCGCATTATCCGGGAAAATGCACGTTTTTCATCAAATTATGTTCCAGTCCAGGTCATCGGCACCTACCCTTTCTATCCTGAGATGTCTGGAGCCGAAGTGATAGCCGGTCGATTCCTGTCCGTCCCGGATGAAAGGTTCAAGCAGAATGTCTGTGTTCTTTCCAGTGGATTGGCGCAACAGTTATTTCCCTACCAGAATCCCCTGGAGCATGCCATTAAAGTGGGTGAGAACTATTATCGGGTTGTCGGGGTCCTCAGGGAAAAAAACATGGCCGACCAACGGCCCCAGTCCGGTAAAATGGAGGGCGAACCACTGGATAACAATATCTACATGCCACTTTCCACCGCGACAACCCGATTTGGGAAAACCATCGTCCGGCGCACTTCCGGGAGCATGCAGGCGGAGACGGTCGAACTGCATGAGATCACAATTCAGATGCTGGAGGACGATGCTGTCCTGACAGCGGACCAACAGATCCGCTGGATGCTTAAAAATAAACATGAAAAAATGGACTACGAGATGATCGTGCCCCTGCAATTGCTGATGCAGGCCCGCAAGACTCAGCAGATGTTTAATATAGTCTTAGGATCCATCGCGGCTATTTCCCTGATCGTTGGCGGGATTGGCATCATGAATATCATGTTGGCAACCGTCACCGAAAGAACCAGGGAAATTGGTGTCCGACGCGCTCTCGGTGCCAAACGACGCGATATCACAACACAGTTTCTGGTTGAGACCGTCGTGCTTTCCATCGGTGGCGGAGTCATCGGCGTCCTGGTCGGCATCACAGTCCCATTCTTTGTGACTTATTTCGCCGACATGAAAACGATTGTGACATTCTGGTCTGTGCTGGTCGCCTTTGGTATTTCCGGTTTCATCGGAATTCTCTTCGGGATCTACCCGGCGAATCGCGCAGCCAGTCTCGATCCGATTGATGCACTGCGCCACGAATGATCCGTGGGATTCGGTTGGGATTCCATGAATCCTGAAGGTCAGAGTTGATTGGCGCGCTGTGAATTGGCAGACTCGGATTGAATGCTTGATCGCTTCCAGAATTTTACTGAGTCTGTGGAGACCTACATCCTGGAGGTCATATTCAATCGTCGGCAGGGGAATCGTGCCGACATGCTGCGGGGGCATTCTGCATGGGCTTTCCCGGATATTCGAATCGGCCATCAAGCTTCGGCGAAGCCTGTACGACCTGCGGATTATGCGCGACAGGACTCTTGGGGTGCAGGTGATAGCCATTGGAAACCTCACTGTTGGAGGCACCGGCAAAACTCCCGTCGTTGAAAAATTCGCCAGGGCACTCAAGAATCAGGGGCGCAAGGTGGCCATACTCTCGCGCGGATACCGTTCCAAACCCGCCCCATTCTGGGTCCGCATGAAGCGAAAGCTGCTCTTTCAGGAGGATGTCACACCTCCCCGGATTGTTTCCGATGGCACCTCATTACTGCTCGACTCCGAATCCGCTGGGGATGAACCTTTCATGCTCGCGACCAACCTGCGCGATGTCATTGTCCTGGTCGACAAAGACCGGGTCAAAGCCGGTCGATTTGCCATCGAACGATTCGGCTGTGATACGCTGCTTCTCGACGATGGTTTCCAGTATTGGAAGCTGCAGGGTCGACGCACGGACATTGTGCTTATCGACTCACAGCAACCCTGGGGCAACAACTTCCTCCTTCCCCGCGGCATCCTCCGGGAACCCCCAAAACATCTCAGACGCGCCCACACCGTCTTCCTCACCAAAAGTGATGGACAAAACGAAATTCTCCGAAATGAAATCCACCGGTTAAACCCCAGTGCCCGCATCATCGAATGTGTGCACCATCCGCTGTACTTTGAAGATTGCTTCACAGGTGAACGCGTGGACCTGGATTTTATCCATGGCAAAAAAATTGCTGCCTTCAGTGGAATTGCCCAACCCGAGAGCTTTGAAAATAGTCTGATTCAACTCGGTGGAACTCTGGTCTATACAAAACGTTATGCGGACCACCATCGCTTTTCACAACAGGAAATCCTCAATGTCATCAACCGCTCGAAAATCCGACAGGCAGATATCATTCTGACAACTCAAAAAGATGCCGTTCGCATCGCTCGTCTCGATCGACGTGACCTCCCGATTTTCTTCATGCGCGTCGAAATCAAAATTATTGCCGGCGCTAATAACTTCGATGATTGCGTCCGCAAAATCTGCTTCCTCGATTCACCCAAACCCCTCAGCTCACTTCCACGATAGATCCTGTCCATCCATCATTCTCCACCTGACTGTGATTGTGAATTCAGTTTGTATCTATATCGATGAATATATACACATTCCGCAAAGAAAAAATAATGACTCAAATTTAGAATATGATGACAACTGATCAGAGACTGATTGAACTGGGAATTGAATTGCCCCATCCCCCACAAGGTGTCGGCGCGTATGTTCCCTGGATCCGGACCGGAAACCTGATTATAACCTCCGGTCAACTGCCCTGGAAAAATGGAGAAATCGCCTATGCCGGGAAATGCGGAAAAGAATTTCAGATCGTCGAAGGCTACCAGGCTGCCCGCCTTTGTGCTGTCAACGCGCTCGCACAACTCAAACAAGCGGTGGGTCATGATTGGACTCAGTTAGTGCGCATCGTTCGGGTCGAAGGATACGTTCATACCGCACCTGGATTCCGCGGCCATCCGGACGTTTTAAATGGAGCTTCCGAATTATTCAATCGGGTTTTTGGTGATGCAGGTATTCATGTCCGTGTTGCACTGGGTATCGATGAAATGCCGCTCAATGCCGCCGTGCAGATTGTTGTCTGGGCTGAAGTGAAATCATGAACGCATGCATTTCCCTGAGCAATGGACCACACGCTCAAACCAAACGGGAGGGTTGTCTGATTATCCATCTGCCTGCTTAACCAGTTCGAGGACCTGTCTGGTGGGAATGTTTCCCAGTTTGATGCGGATCAGTCGCAGCCGGTTCTTAAATGTGCCTTCTTCTATACCGAGAAAGAAGGCGGCCACAACATCCTTCCCTTCCGCATTCTTGGCCCGCAACAATTCCATTTCAGAACTGGTCAGCACACTCAGTTTCTCCTGTGCCCGCTTTTGTTGGGTGGATTGAAACCATTTCTGAATCAATTCCAACAGGTCCGACTTGAGACTTCCCTGCAGCGGCTCAGACTCAATGAAACCTGAAATATCCGGGTCCAGCACCGCTTCCCCGTTTGCTACCCGAATCACCGCATCATCAATTGGATAACCACCCGGTTGCTTGCTGCAATATCCATCCGCTTCAGACATAAAAGATTTATGTACCTGTGCCGGATCGGAAAATGCACTATACACCAGGACTTTAGTCCCGGGCGAAACAGACTTTATCCGCTTGGGAATATCCGGCTCTTCATGGTCGCCAAACATCAGATCCACTATGGCCACCTCCGGACGCACCTTCGCACAGTAATCAATACCTCCTTTGACGTCTGAAAAACTTCCAATCACATGTATCTGAAGATTCTCCTCCAGTTCGGCCTTCAAACCTCTCAACACGATAGGATGGTCGTCAATTAAGACAACTTGCTTCACTCCACCGGTTGGTTTGATTGCATTCTCCATTTTTCCTCCCCTGCGGATTTCTTATCTTATATTCAGGAATCCTGATTTTGGATGGGCCATGGAATAGATAATTCCACAGTCGCCCCAGCACCAGGCTGAGTATCTATTTTTAAGTGTCCACCGAATAAGTGCGCTGTGTGCGTCAGATTATTGATTCCATCTCCCCGATGCAAGGATTTGTTGTTCAATTCATCTATATTGAATCCATGTCCATTGTCCCGTATTGTCACCGACAGGAATGAATCGGACTTCTCAATCCGGGTGACAATATTTGTAGCTTTGCCGTGAATGGCTGAATTGCTGATGGCTTCAGTGATAAAAGCCGATAGAATCGTCATGTCCTTGTTGGATAAATGCCTCTCCCCACCAAGCCCATCGGGAATAAATTGCGTGGATGTCTCAATACCATAATATAGTCCCAGCTTGTTCACCCAATACTGAATATAGGCAAAATTCTCATTTGGAGATAATATCGAATTCCTCCCCCAGGCGATTCTCCTCAAATCATTGTAAATTTTCGATATGTCTGATATCGAATCATCGAGAATGCTGGATGTGTCTGATTTGTCCCGCAGGTTCATGCGTTTTTTCAATCGGGTCAGGCCCATGCTTATGGCAAATAAGTGCTGGAGTGATTGGTCATGGATGTGGCGGGAAATTTTCTCCCTTTCCTCCAGAGTTTGTTTGAGACTTTGGTTTGAGAATTGCAGTTGATTGTTGAGCAGTTTTGTCTGGTGGGTGGCCAGGGCATGGAATCCGAAGAGGGTTGCCAGGATAGCGGAGAAGAAGCTGCCGACCCAGATAATGTAGCGACTGGTTGTTTGTGTGGCAAATTTATTAAAATGCCTGGTGGAGTGGAATCGAAGTATCCACGGTTGGAGGTATTGGGATTTGGTTATTTCCAGTTCCAGGGAATCCGGTGTTCGGGCGGCATAATTCCGAATATATACATTGGCTTTGCCGGAATCAGAAACTTTTTGGGTCATCCTCCTTTCGGTGGTTGGATTTTCGCCCAGGAAGATTTCCAGTTCGATGTCCTGCGATCGGGGCCCGAGAATGGTAGACATCAGCAAATCCATATTGATGGTTGCGAATAAAAACCCCCAGGCTTTCCCCCGATTTTCCAATTGGTGTCCTGAAGCTTGGCTTGGTGGCTCTGGTGGCATAGGTGTTTCATTCAGAGTATTGAATAACCGGAACGCCGGGATTGGGCTGGGCTGGCCGATCCAGGGAATCATGAGCAGACTGGACGCGCGTGCTCGCAATCCTTTCTCGGAGGTCTGAAGGGCCATGGACTGGAGCCCTTCGTGAATATTCAGAGAAAAGGGTTCCTCCGCCTTGTAGGAACCGAGTTTCGACACCAGCGTCACCCTGCATGTATTTTCCAGATTCCGGGAGGTATCTGTACTCATACTTTCATTTATCCTGCCGAAACCCACTTCAATGATTCCCACCCTTTCCACAGATAAGCTGAGGCGATCCACCTGTTCCCGCCATTCAAATATCCACTCGTCTTCCGGGATGCCCTGCTTTGTGGATAAAAAAAGCTGCAATCGACTCAGCGCATTCTGATAACTCTCCAGTCTGGACTCTATCTGATCCCATAATTGAAAACATTGCTCTTCAAATCGACGGTTGAGCTCGGATTGAATAATCTGGTCTTCCCGTTGGTGAATGGAATAGGCAATCAGGACACCAGCAATAAAAAGAAAAACAGGTACGATAACTATTCTCACTGGAATGGAATAAAAGGAATTTTCCTCGTGAACTGAATGGAGACTCCGCATTTGATTCCACAATGTGAAGGCTAATCCCAGGCATACGAGGAGGATGGCCAAAGGCAGGATCCAGTGGTTCCACTCACCCGGATTGAAATGACTTACCAACCAGTTCGTGAATGACAGCCTCGACATTTGTATGTTCCAGTGACGTCCGCACCAATCCAATCCAAATAGATAAAACCCTGTGTTTTCACCCACCTGCTCATTGTGAATTCGAGTGATTCCTTTGAGTGTTTTATTGTGTCCCGCAACCTGAACCCATTCATTGTTGTCTGACCTTTGGTGGATTTGAGAATAGGGCAGGCTGTAAACCTCCTCCGATAACCTCTTGACCATTGGGTCAAAATTAATCGTCGCATACAAGACACCTGCGGATTTCAATATGGGTTGGT
This sequence comes from Verrucomicrobiota bacterium, assembly GCA_021209225.1. GTDB lineage: Bacteria > Verrucomicrobiota > Verrucomicrobiia > Limisphaerales > JAJOIW01 > JAJOIW01. The sequence goes on along the minus strand of JAJOIW010000108.1, from coordinate 13,561 downwards.
CTGGACTCAGACTCCACTCCTGAGTCAGTCCTTTCCACTCTTTCACAGGAATATATATTCGACACCCACGCCTCTGAATCCCAAAAGCAATATCCTCAATGATCCTGAAATCACCCGCAACCGGTGTGCCCTCATCCAAAGCTTTTCGGATCCATTTATCATCTGGTGAATCCAAGAGATTCTCCCCCAGTGAGCACTCCCCCCACCGGGCTGATCTCATGGTCACTTGTGCCGAAGCCAGTGCGCCGGATTCATGCGTCCACGGCGCATATCCCAGCTCCACAATCCCCCGCAGTTGCGACATCGATGCATATCGTTCCTGCAATATGTCCCAGAATGGCTGTCCCAGTTCGCCCGCTTCACTCCGCAAACCAACGGCTTCCGCCATCACTTCCAGTGAACGAAGATGGCGATCCATCTCCGATCGCACCAATTGAACTTCACTGACATGGGTCGCCGCATAATCCCGCTTTATGGACAGCCCAATCACAAACAGGAGACCCATTCCCACAGCTGCGAATAGACAAATTAACCGGGGATGTGCTATCCTCAAACCCATCATCCACCTGGCCTTCTTCATCTGCTTTATCCTCTTTCCAAGCCCCGGAATACTGCGATTCCCCGAATCCCCGGACTCGCCCATCCTGATTCACGACCCGGAACATACTCTGAAACTACCCACAAAAACTGACAATTAAAAATTGCGGAAATCTCATGGCCTGAATGAAAAGTAATATTACTTTTTTGAGTAGCCCCCTATCCGTCTCTTCCCCTCACAGCGTGGCTCGCACTCCAGTTCTTTGACCTTTCTCCACCACCCATTCGACCAGAAGAGCACAAAATATTTCCAATTGTGTATACAATACGATCTGATCCAGTCATCCGGAATTGTATATATGACATGTGGCTGGTTCAGGGTGTTGGATGGCTCACAGTTCCTGTTGTTCAATAAAATATATATTTATTCATGGTCGGGAGCTATGCTTGTGATGATGGATGTGGAACTGTGAGGTCACCTGATCCGGACCTTGGGTCCTATTTGTGAGGCAACGGGCCTCTATCTCTTGTCGCAGAATTTTCCTTCCGTGTCCACTTCGATGAGTCAACACGCCCTTTTTTCAAATGAGTGAAGAGAAGCCTGCCAAAGAAAATAGCGTTTTGTCCTCAATTCCGGAACATGAGCCATTCATTTAGCTTTATTGCTTCAGAATATCCAGCCCGGTGATGTGGTCCTCTGTCAATCATTCACTTTGATTGGGACTGTCAATCCAGTCATATATTGCAATGTCATTCCCTATTTCATCGATTCCGAGCCGGACACGTGGAATATGAATCCGCATCTGCTGGAGCATGCGATTCCCGATTGAGCTTAATAAAACATGACTCCCAATGCTATCCTTCCTGTGCACATAAAGCAGAAAGGATTGAAATCACCCTCCGCCTGGTTGTGCCAGTCGGAAGAACCGGGCGTCCGGACCTGAAGGGATTACAATGCCTGTGGCCAGTTCGCCTCCGGTGACTGGACGCAGCCTGGTGAAGCCGGATGGGGATCCAGCGAGCGATTGTTCCAGATCCAGCTGAGCTCGGACGGGCAGACCCATCGCCCGGAATGTGAATGAACCATCCCCATTCTGATTCAAGCTGGGAACCAACTCTGAAAGATGCACTGGCCGTGTGGCTGGCAATGTCGGAGCAAACCCGTTGCCCAATTCAGAAATGGCTGTAGCTGTTCCGGTTGCTATCGGGACGGAAAAAACAGCTGAGTTTGAAGAATCCGTCAGGTCGATATAACCGGTTCCGGGATTGACTTGCTGTGAAATAGAAACCACCAGCGTGGTGCCATCGGTTGTCCACGTCAGCCCGGATGGCAGGAAGCCTGGCGCGAAGCGGGTCAGCTCCCTCGGGTTTCCACCATCAGCATTCGCCACCACCACCCGGCTGGTCGAAGGATGGGATTCCAGTGCCCCGGTTCGGTTGGGCTTGGCCACGTCGAAATAAGCCAGCTGACCCCCATTCGGAGAAATCGCCGGATAGACCTGATAGTTCACGGCGACGTCGATCGGAATGGTTCCAATAAAAGCAGTTGCCTCAGCGCGTGGCGTGGAAAGTGAGGCGGCTGCAAACCACTTCCCGGTTGTGATATTCCGGTCAAACCGGGTGATGGCCGTAACCGCATCGCCGATAGCTGATCCAGGCAACACAATCAATCCCAATACTGGCGTCACGAAGGAATCGCTGGCGGGAAAAAATGAGATTCCCCGGAACTCGGCGGACAGCACGTCGCTGGTCGGTCCCACTTCGTTGATGCGGTTGGAGAACGGATTCGATACGTCCACCCCAGTCGTCAAATCCGCTATCGCAAGGTCCGTGGTCGAACTCAAACCGACACCGGAGGTTGGACCAATCCGCAGACCATAAGCAATGACTTGTCCACTCGGGGAAACCTGGCTGGATAAAATGTCAAAGTCTGCTCCAATCACCAAAGTGTTGTTGTCGATGACTGTGCGTTGGTTCCCAGTGAACCGGTCCAGAACGACCAGGTCGGAACTGGGATTCACTCCATTCAAATTCGTCAGATCCGGGCGGCTGAAGGATAGATACCAGCCATCGCGTGAAAGTGACGGATACACCGGCGCTGTCAACCCCGTGGGGACTTGCACCGACCGACCATTAATGCGCTCAAACAACCCCTGGTTAGTCACAAAAAACATCTGCCCAGCGGCTGCCATCGGGAGGCCCATGGCCATAACACAGAAAATCCACTTCATCATCATATATTCAGTTTGTTCCGCAGGTTGAATTGCCATTCACCGGCAACTCATTCATATCCATCCCCATTCTCCAACAATAGGAGCAATCACACAACCTCCGGATAGGATCACAATCTGAAAAATTCACGCCCCCCACACCCGAGCCGGTCCCAGATATCGTCTATTTGGGAAACCCACCACCCACAATCACCGGATCCAGGACATTTACCAGCCCCTAAATATTCCACACTCCTCACCACAGCATCCCACACCGGCCCATGAACATATCAATCCCTCTCCACATTCCTGCCCCTTCTAAAGAACACTTGAATAAATATATTAAATTATTCAGAGACAAATCATCCTATTTATAAATATAAATTCTGTCATCATACCTGCCCACATCAGTTTATACGGACAATTATCAAAAATGCTGAGCGAGTGAAGGGCATTCATGATTCAGTCAGCATTTCGTATCCATGTATTGTGAACATGCAAGCAGATCCATTTTACAATGGGAAAAAAATCCTTCCCCTTATTGGGAGTGTTTGGTAATGAGGTGGTCCATGAAGTCGCGACGAAACCAATTTGAGGTGCTGCCATGGATAGTCGTCTGTGTGCTGGTTGCATCATGGACAGTCCAACCTGTTTCCGCCGGCATGGATGAGGTTGCTCTGCAGACATGTGAGAAAAAATGCTCTCAGAATTGTGCACAAAGTGATGGGGAACAAAATAAGCAATCAGGTGGTCAATCCGCTGTCATCCAGCCGGAAAACAATTCCAACTGGGTCATTCCAAACCTGAATCTCAAACTGATCTGGATCGCCCCCGGCAGCTTTCAGATGGGCTCACCCGCTGGGGAAGCTGGAAAACAATCCGATGAAACGCAGCATGAGGTGAGGCTGACACGGGGATTCTGGTTGGGAGAGACCGAAGTCACCCAAAGACAATGGCATGCAGTTATGGGCACGAAACCCAGTCAGTTCAAAGGGTACGGCGATCTTCCAGTGGAAAGTGTTTCCTGGGAAGAATGTCTCCGTTTCTGCCAGAAGTTGACCCAGTCAGAGCGTATGGCCGGGCGTCTCAGCGCAAGCATGGAATACACACTCCCCACCGAGGCCCAATGGGAATTTGCCTGCCGGGAACGCGGGAATGCCACGGGGCCATTCCATCACGGAGCAAGCCTGCTTTCGACCCAGGCCAATATTTCTGGCAATGGAACCAAAAACGTGAGGACCTTTCCTCCAAATGCATTGGGCCTTTACGACCTGCATGGAAATGTCTGGGAGTGGTGTCAGGATATCCATGGTGCATACCCCTCCGATAGTGTTACCGATCCTGTTGGCAGTCAGGGCTCGTTTCGCGTGTTTCGCGGCGGCAGCTGGGCCAGCTTCGCGCAGAACTGCCGCTCGGCTCGCCGCAACGGCCACTCGCCTTCGGATATTTACAACTATCTCGGGTTCCGCCTGGCCCTCCAGCACTCACTGGGCATCCAGTGAGGTCAGACCCCATCCCGACCGGATGCTTAACTCCGCGTCCGGCAAATATCCACTCCTCCCTCCCAGTGCCAGTAGAAGCTTTTCTCAAGTCAGTCGAAAACTCTGGTGGGGGAATTTTTTTTATAGAGATGGTTGATGCTCAATAGTGGACTCTTTTTTTAATTCAATCCCGAATGTGGAATATGTCAATTTAGTAGCATTTCTAAAAGTAACATTACCCACTTTTGCTTGTTTATTTATACGTTAATTAAGACATTGCCGGAATGAATACCGCTGGCCCAAAGTTTTGGTTATTGAGAATGCTTTGCTCCTGTTTCTCAATTAATATAAATAAAAATTTGGTGACATTATTTTTATTTGGTATTTGTCCATATGTGGGTTGGTCGCAAAATCCCGCTGAGTTTGAGTTTGAAGCTCAGCTTACAGATTCGTTTGGTTCGCTGCCTGCTGGTTTCGCCTTTTCAGGAAAATTTGCTTATTCACTTGATCAGAAGTTGAATACGCCAGTTGAACCATACAGGGGAGACTACTCTTTCGAGTATATTGAAATTACAGTCAGCGAACAAACATATAGACAAGATACCGGGGCTCGAACTATGACTGTATATGACCATGGAGAAGGTTACCCTCCAGGTCCTATAGTAGATATTGAATCGGGTGAAGCAAATACATCCGGGTATGTTTCAGACTTTGTGCATCTATACTCAGGACTTAATGCTGTTGTCGGGGGTTTAAGTATCGCACAAATTCAATTCGTATTTGATGATGGTTCCGGTCAGGTATTAGTTGGGCCAGGTATTCCTGATAAGGATTTGCTGGCTAACCGGTTTGCACAAGGTGGTGGGTTTATTCAGTTCGATTCAATCAATGAGTCCGCGATTCCAGATTTTTTTGAAACGATCACATCCAGAGCCGCTATAACAGTTTTGAGTATTCCAAAAGTTATACTGGCAAGTAATATTGAACTTGGTGGAAACACTCAACAAGGTACAATTTCCTCGGGTGAATCTCCGAATACCGAACAATATTCTTTGTTATTCCAGGCACCTGATTATGACATTCAGATAGATCGGATCGATTTGCAACTGTCAAATCCAATTCCTGGTAACCCGGGCAGGGTGAAAGTGAGCCTCCATTCTTATCAGGAAGTGATAGGATCTAATGCGGTACCGGGCACTGAACTAGCTGTTTACTCGCGACTGGAACCCGTCCTGGGTGGAACAAATATTTTTGAATTTGACAGTGACAGAACGGTGAAAATTCCAGCGAATGAGCTTTTTTTCATAGTAATTGATACCTTTGGTGACGAGTTAGGGCCCCATTGGCGAGGTTCAGATAATGGGTGGCTTGGGGATATCCGATATGTTCAGACCAGGCGGTCAACGAATAACGGTTTGACATATGCAAGCTTCATGACCCCAGGGGGAATAGCTCTTTATGGAGATCAATACATACCAAAGTCCAGATTATTGCTTGATCCAAACCCGATTATTGATTTGGAAACGGTTTCCATTCCTATATATCTTGAATCTTCCGGGGATGTCGCTGGGGTTTCATTCTCAGTCGCTTTTGATACTCAGATCTTGAGGAATCCGGTAGTGACTAAGTCACCCGGATTCTCAACGAGCACTCTGATTGTGAGTGATATCAATCAACTGACTGGATCAATCGGTGTTGCTTTTGCCAGTGAAATTGGACAAACATTTGATTCAGGTGTCCTGGAGATAGCAAATATATTATTTGAGATAGAAAGAAAAGCTGGAATTCTGGAGACTTCTTTGAATATCACTGGAAGTCCAGTTGATATTGAATCAGTATCAGCATCAGGTGAGAGTATCACTCTTGAACCAGTTGGCACAATCGTTTATTTTAATAATCCGCCGGTGGCTAACAATGATTCCTATGTGCTTCTTGAAGATGGCGGAATTATATTTGACCCTACAGAAAATGATGTCGACCCCGACTCAACCAGTCTGACGATCAGCGTGGTTCAGCCCCCCACTCTAGGCGTATTAAGTATAACTTCTGATGGATGGTTTTCATTCCAATCTCCAGCAAATTATTCTGGAGTGGTAACGTTCACTTACCAGGTCAACGACGGTTTCGATGATTCCAATGCAGCTGATATAACGATCACGATTACCCAAGTTGATGACCCTGCTGTTATCAGTGGGGATTTGAGTGGGAGTATGGTTGAGGATGGTGGGGCTGTTGTGGGGGAATTGGATGCGGTGGACGACGCGGATGGGATGACATCGGCGACTCCGTATTCTCTGCTGGTGGATGGGTTGCATGGATCAGCGGACGTCAATTCCGGGACGGGAGAATGGAGCTATACCCCGGATGAAAATTTTCACGGACTGGATACATTCACTATACGTGTTACGGATGATTTGGGGCATGCGGCAGACCAGGTGATTCAGATAGAGGTGACATCCGTGAATGATCCTGTGGCTGTGAGTGGGGATTTAAGTGGTGTGGGACTTGAGGATGGTGGGGCGGTGACGGGGACAATTGCAGCGGTCGATTCCATTGATGGATTGACTGATGGGACGTATTTTTCCCTGGCTGTTCAACCGGCGCATGGAGTTGTTGAGATCGGTGTCGCGAGTGGACTCTGGGCATATACCCCAGCAGCTCACTTTAATGGTTTGGATAGTTTTACCGTGATGATTACCGATGATGACGGACATCAGGAAACCTTCGTTGTTGCCATTGAGATCCAGTCGGTTGACGATCTGGTGGAGGTGACGGGACATACCAATGGTTCCGGGTCTGAGGATACTTCCATAAACGGCACCATAGTGGCGAGTGATCCGGCAGACGGATTGACAGATGGAAGTTATTTTACTTTGAAACAAGGGCCAGACCGCGGCACAGCGCAGGTGGACGCTGTATCCGGTGCCTGGACTTATTCTCCCAATGCGAATTTCCACGGCGACGATGCATTTATCATCACGATTATGGATGACGACGGGTATTCCCGGGACGTGTCGATACCAGTGGTTGTTCTTTCCGTTGATGATCCGCTGGTGGTTGTGTCGGGCAACTCTGGCTCGCTCGATGAGGACTCCTCCCTGGTGTTACAACTCGTCGTGTCCGATGCCGATGGTTTGACTGAGGATGATCGATTCATCGTCAGTTCCACCCCATCACATGGATCCGCCACCATCGAATCCAATACCGGACAGTGGACATACACTCCCGAACCGGATTTTTCCGGTTTGGACAGTTTTCAAATCCGTGTCACCGACGATGATGGGTATGAATCTCAGGTTGAGATAACTCTCACAATTGCTCCCGTGGATGATCCAGCCCAGGCTGAGGCGGACAATTATGTCGCAGGAGAAATAGGCGTGCTGACAGTCACCGCACTCAATGGTGTATTAAGCAATGATTTCCACCCCGATGGAAAAGCATTCACATTGGTCAGTGATGGCAACCCATTTGCCAGTACTCAGGGGGCAGAAATAGTTCTTAATGAAGATGGAAGCTATACCTACGATCCATCTCTCTCAGTCAATGTGATTGTCCTGGATCCGGGGGAAAGTCTGGTCGATTCATTCACATATACATTATTGGATAATGCGGGTGGGCAATCCACTGGCACGGTATTCATCGAAGTGCAGGGATCCGGATTTGAAGGTGATCTAGTTGGACTGGAGATAAACGGAACGGGATATGAAGACAATCAATTGGATGTGTCCGACTTTGTTCAGGCGGGTCGGTATCTGGTGCTTTTGGATAGTTTATCCAGTCAGGATCGCTTGTTCAGTTCGGTGGATACCTGGCCACCGGAATCAGGTGGGGATGGACGCATCAGCTTGTCCGATTGGATACAGACTGGTCGCTATGTCGCAGGTCTCGATGCACTCAAATTAAAATCCGGCCCCAAACAAGGATCTGGGGGAGCGCCGAATCAGTTTGGATCCGATCAGTATATATCACCTCTTCCAGTACGGTTGTCCGCGGATGGCCAAAATGAATCCCAGGAATCCGCCCAAATTCTTCTGACATCCCGATCCGTGGTCGCTGGATCCATTGCCCAGCTCACTGTCAGCCTCATCCATACCGGAAACGTCTCCAGCCTCGGATTCAGTATCCATTTCGACCCACGCTTAATGACATTCGAAAATGCAGAACTGATGGACAATCAGCTCACCGATGGAGCCACTCACTTTGTCAATACTCAGAGTGCGAAGCATGGAAGAATTGGGTTCGTCCTTGCATCCCCACCCGGGACGATGCTCCCACCCGGGGAATATGAAATTCTGAACCTCGCATTTGAAGTCAGTATTGACCATTATTCCGGGCCCTTGAATGTCAGCCTCGCACAAAACCCGGTCCGTACCAGCTTCAGCAATCCATCAGCTCAAAAACTGGCATACAGTATCCTCAGCCACATGGAACCCGTGCAATCCATCAATGATTATCGTCAGTGGATCGAATACCACGTGAATCAACAAGCAGATGAATCTCCCGTGGAAAACTCCATTGCTGAACTCGACGACACCGACGGGGATGGATTAAACAACGAAACTGAATTCCTCATCGGAACAAACCCATTCACTGTAAACAGTCTCCCACTGGAGACGACACTCACCTCAAATGAATATGGTGAGTCAATCGTCGAGATGACAATCGAGGTCTTTCGCGAACGGGGAGATATCGATTTTCAAATTCTGGCTGTTCCCGAACTCGGTGGGCAATTCACTCAGGAAAGGATAACTCCCAATGTCACCCCGCTGGATTATGGGAGAGAAAAACGCGGTATCCAACTGATCGCCAATCGGGAAGCAGGATTCTTCATCTTCAAAATCAATAATTAATGCCCACCTGCCCAGAGTTTTATTTCACATAAAATAGAATTATCTTCTTGAAATACTACTCTGAATTTCATCACACTCCCACACATTGACCGAGATATGGTATGTGTGCATTGGTGTGTGAGAATGAGACGTTCGAGTTGCGCGGGGCAATTTTCGATGTGTACCGCGAAATGGGCCCCGGATTCATTGAACCGGTTTATCAGGAATGCCTGGAAAAAGAACTTCATTTCCGCGGCATCCCATTTCAATCACACCCGGATTTGAGCCTGGTATATAAAAATGAACGGCTCAGCCAATCCTACAGGCCAGACTTTGTGTGCTATGGGAAGGTGATATTGGAAATCAAAGCGGTTAAAAACCTTTTACCTGAACATAGAGCCCAACTCATCAATTATCTAAAAGCCGCACAAGTGGAAATAGGTTTGCTGGTCAATTTTGCCAGCTATCCCAAAGCGGAAATTGAAAGACTGGTAACACCAAAGAGACAAATTGAATCAAGAATCTCAAAACAGGAAAATGAAGAAGAGTAAACAGAGAAGTGGACAGGCATAAGTCAAACATCATAGTCCTTCAGTGAATTCCGTGGTGGGAAAATAGTTGAACCACGGAAAGAGCGGAAAACCTGGAAGGGAAAGGAGTGCGTGAGAGAGGCACACCAGAACCCTATTCTGTGAATTCAGTGAATTCCGTGGTTGGAAAAATTCTTCCACGATTGTGAAGGCAATCTGAATTGCTGATCAATCTGGACCATGCATGAATGGGTTGTAATGATTGGATTAATTAAGGTTTATGATTTGGGCATCATTTCTTGTGGTATTGTATATGGCAAATGAAGCGGTGCCTGAGAGGGAACCGAGAATTTCGCCAGGATTTACGATGATGCCATCGTTTGTGGGTTTTGTGGAGATTTCGGCTGAATGGTTATGGCCAAAGCAGACGAGGTCGTATCCTGGGGCTTTAGCGATGGCTCTTCCGATGGAATCGAAATGGTTGATGGATATCAACCGGTTGTCGAGAGTGAGTTCAACATATTCCCCGTAGAATTTAAGATGATCAAAGGACCGGGTAATTTCACGGATACGAAATCGATCCCCATATTATTGCCAAAAACAATATGAACTGGTCTGGTAGTCAGTTCACCTATTTTCCTGGCAATGAATGGAGAACAGAGATCGCCGCAACAAATGAGATGTTCGCAATCCGATAGTCTTTCAAGTGCTGCCACCAGGTTGGGAATATGATCGTGAATATCTGAAAAAATTCCAATGTTCATAAATTATTTATTTATAGTGTCTGACTCAGTATATGTATGACCTGTTGGAGTTGTTGTGAATGGGGGAAAGTCTGTAGTCTATGTTGTGCCCATCCGGATGGGGTGAGGTTATATTTTGAATCGAGGGAATGTGGGTCCGCTGCATGGGCCAGGAGGAAACGAACCATTTCTGGCTGCATTTCCCAGGCTGCCCAATGAAGTGGTGAGGCACCTTGAATGTCGTGATCAGCAGAGAGCCCATATTGCCACAGGCGGAGCACGATGGATTGTTGATTGCATACCACAGCTGTCCTGAGGACTTCACTCAATTCTTCAGCGTTTGTGTTTGGTAAAAGCTGCATCATGAGCGACTCATCTCCAACGCCAGCGGCCATAGCGGCAGAATAGACTTTGGCTCCCCGGGCATAAAGAATTTCAGCCACGGATCGCATTCCGAAGTGAGTGGCAAATTCCAATGGTGTTCCATGGATGATTCCAGGGTATTGGGCGACAGATTCAAGATTCGCTCCGTGGTCAATCAGAACCTCAGCCAAAGCTGCCTCGCCCAGACTGGCAGCCCCATGCAGCGGGCTTTCGTTCGAAGTGGGATGTCCCTCCACTGGAGCGCCGGATTCCAATAAAATGCGGGCGATTTGAGCTTGTTTTCCGTGGTTCCAGAGTTGATGAAATGGAGCATCGCTCAGGTAATGCAGGGGATCGCTTAAACACACGTTATTGCCGTATCCCCAAGAGATTTTTTCACTTGCCCAGGATGGATTAGACTGCAAGGCCGACCGAATACCCTCCACGTCACCTCGATCAATAAGTTGTCTGAATGGATGTTTCTGTTCAGCGATGTTCATTTCATTATTCTGTTTTTCTGCATACTGAAGGATCTTTTCCCAGGGTCCAGTGTTTTTTCCCAACCGCCGGAATCATTTAATCTGGACGTCATACAAAACGCGGAAGGCACGGAATGAGGATGAGGATGTGGAGGAGGTGAGGGTGAATAGATGCGGGAGGATGGAGAATGTGAGGAGTGGGGTATTCAACCACGGAAAAAGCGGAATACACGGAATGAGGATTTGGGGGAGGTGAGGGGCATTGAAATGTGGAAGGATTGGATGCCCCCGATTTTTTATTCAGTTATATACAAAACCGTATTTGAAAGAATTGGAGACATGAGATTTCCGGTGGATTGGGAGTGAGATGAAGCAGGAAAACACGGCATCGGCACATCTTCTTTGATCGGGTGCTTGGATAAAAACAACTGAGGATGGGTTGCTTGAGGCGGGTCCTATGGGTTCTGGGGCCGGGCAGAATGAGTCAGCAGCACTCAGATGAGTATTGCGATTCATGAATAGAATGAGCGTTTTTAATTCAACTTCGTGCTTTCAATTTAGCTGGGTGGGAGCATGATCGAAGCCTATGTCGATTGACGTATTACTTCGTCACCGCACAACGTACCGTTACGACCGTAAGGTTCAGATGGGGCCTCATACCGTTCGGTTGAGACCGGCACCACATAGTCGGACACGCATCTTGAGTTACACTCAAACGATCCGACCTGCGGCGCATTTCATCAACTGGCAACAGGATCCGTTCAGCAACTATCAGGCGCGACTGAATTTCCGGGAGAAAACCGATCATTTTGAAGTCTTCATTGAGTTGGTTGCTCGAATGGAGGTCATTGATCCGTTTGATTTTTTTTCTGGAACCGGACGCGACGGAATTTCCTTTCACCTATGAGCCTGAGATTGCGGAGAGTCTCAAGCCATTTCTGGCAAAAGGGACCCATGGTCCATTGTTCCGTGAATTCCTGGATTCAATTGACCTGACACCGAAAACCACGGTGGATTTTCTTGTGTCTCTGAATGCGGCGCTCTCGAAAAGGATCGGGTATGTGATCCGCTTGGAGCCTGGGGTTCAATCTCCGGAGGAAACTCTGACCAAGGCCAGCGGATCATGCCGCGATACCGGGTGGTTGTTGGTGGAGATACTGCGTCATCTCGGACTGGCAGCCCGGTTTGTTTCGGGGTATCTGATCCAGTTGAAGCCGGACGTGAAGCCGGTGGAAGGACCCGCCGGAACGGATAAGGATTTCACCGACCTGCATGCGTGGGCTGAAGTTTACCTGCCAGGAGCGGGCTGGATTGGGCTGGATCCCACATCCGGACTATTTGCCGGTGAGGGGCACATTCCATTGGCCTGCACTCCTCAACCATCTTCCGCGGCTCCCATATCTGGCGGGTTGGAAAAATGCGAGGTGGAATTCGATTTTGAGATGTCGGTCGAGCGGTTCCATGAGACGCCTCGGGTGACACTTCCCTACACCGATGAGCAATGGCGCAGGATCCTCGATCTGGGCGATGCCATCGATCAGGGACTCGGGAAAAACCAGGTTCGCCTGACCATGGGAGGCGAGCCGACATTTGTCAGCTCAGAGGATTATGAAAGTCCGGAGTGGAAAACCGACGCTCTCGGAGACAAGAAACGGGAGCGGGCTGAAGATCTGCTGCGGAGGTTATTTGGACGTTTTGGCCAGGGTGGATTTCTCCACCACGGTCAGGGCAAATGGTATCCGGGAGAATCCCTCCCCCGCTGGGCATACGGATGCTATTGGCGCAAGGATGGGCAACCTGTCTGGAATAATCCCGATCTCTTTGCTGACTTCCGCACTCCCCAGGGAGCTCAGGAAAAACACGCGGCTGAATTCATCTCCAGGTTGTCATTCAAGCTCGATGTCGAGGAGAAATTCATTCTGCCGGGCTATGAGGATGCTTTTTACTACCTGTGGAAAGAGCGGCGTCTGCCAGTCAATGTGGATCCATTTAAAAACAACCTCCAGAACGAGGAGGATCGGAAGCGGCTGGCCAAGGTTTTTGAGCAGGGACTCGATAAGGTGGTGGGGTATGCATTGCCCCTCGAACGTGGATGGAAAGGTCCACAATATTCCTGGGTTTCCGGCCCCTGGTTTTTGCGGCCCGAAAGAATGTACCTGATCCCTGGGGATTCGCCCATGGGATTGCGGCTTCCACTGGATTCTGTGCCGTGGGCCCGTGAGATTGACCACCGGTATTTCAATGAATCCCCCTTCTTTGATGAACTGCCCGAATTGCCGGAATATGAAAAGATAGCCGGACAGTATTTCACGCGTGGATCCGGCCGGCCAGTTGAAGCCAGAGGGGCGTCACCCTGGCTGGATTACCTGGCCCGATCTGGTGGCGGGCA
>JAJOIW010000109.1 GCA_021209225.1 Verrucomicrobiota bacterium | reverse complement strand
CGGGCCTGTTCATCGCCCCGACGCACCCGTCGCGCCAGATCGATCTCCTGTTCAGGTGTCAATAAGGCGACCTGGCCGATCTCATGCATATACCGCCCCAACGAACTCCCGCTCTCCTGAATACTCGGGAGACGAGTGGAGACTTCAGATTCGCCAGCGTCATCGTAGGCGCTGGAATCCACTTTGACTTTTTCGGGAAACTCGTCGGACAGGAGAATCTTCCCGTCCAGGGTCATTGACGCCGTTTCTTCAGGACCCGGTCTTCCCGAACGACGAACAATTCCTACTTGCCGAATTCCAGACTGAAACCTTGTGCGTTTTTTGTTCATATTTACTCCAGATTTTCAAACATTCAAAACCAACCTGAGTTGATCCACTGTCTGTTAGACCGAGATCCTGTCGAAAGTGTTCCAGAATGTTTTATAATTGTCTAGAATTTTTCTTAAATTTTTCAATTCACGTCAAAGATATTGCATTATTGAGGGAGAAGTTAGCGAATAATGAGGTTTTTTGTTGATAAATTAAATTAGACAGAACATATTTTGACTAACTTATTTAGACAAACGGTATGAGGAAACAGGATTGAACATGGAAGAGAATCTGCACCCAATCAAAGTGGTTTCGATGCGCACGGGATTATCCTCCCATGTGATCCGGATCTGGGAGAAGCGGTATGGGGCGGTGACACCCGAGCGGACTGAGTCGAATCGTCGTCTGTATTCGGATGAGGATATTCAGCGGCTCACCCTGATGCGGTTGGCATCGGATCGGGGGCACAGGATTGGGCAGCTGTCCAAGATGAGTCTGGCGGAACTGAAAGAGCTGCTTCAGGAGGAGCAACAGATTGATCGGCAAAGGAATTCCTATGCCGCGCCCGTGTCCAGCACCATGTCGCCGGAGGATCTGATTGAGTCGGCACTGGTGGCCACCAGGGAATTGGATGATGCGGCTCTGCTAGCCGCGCTGAAGTCGAGCGCCCTGCAATTTGGCCACCAGGGATTGCTGGAAAAAGTGATTGGCCCGCTTGCCGGTCGCATTGGAGAATCCTGGCTGAGAGGCGACATCAAAGTCGCACACGAACACTTCGCATCGGCAGTGATCCGCCAATTTCTGGGGGAGATCGGCAGACCGTATGTCAGTGACCCGACGGCACCACGCATCGTGGTGGCCAGTCCGAGCGGACAGCTCCACGAACTGGGGGCTGTCATGGTTAATGCGGCTGCCGCTTCGAAAGGATGGAACTGTAAATATATCGGGTGCAATCTGAGCGCGGAGGAGATCGCTGGCGCTGCCAGTCAGGTGGCTGCCCGGGCAGTGGCACTGAGTGTGGTTTTTCCTGCGGATGATCCGAGGTTATCGGACGAGTTTGTGAGATTGCGACACTATCTGCCGCCATCCACACAGTTGATTGTCGGAGGGAAAAGTGCCTATGCCTACCGCAACGCCATTGAAAAATCCGGGGGAATTATCTGCACATCATTGCGCGAGTTTTACCCCATTCTGGACAGGGTCCGGGTGGAGAAGTTCCGCATTGACGAGAATCTGATGAACCCGCCCGCGCAGAACGGCAATGGATCACACCGCAAGAGACAGGCGGATCATGAACATGGATTCAACCGGGATGAAAATGGACACTCAGCAAAAAACTGAATCGACTGTCAACGGGGTGCCTTCAAGCGGTTCAATGTGTAGTAACCAATAGAATTGGTGAGAGGCACGCCAGTCTGGGATTGAATTCCTGAAAGGGTGAATTTGTAGACTTTCTCCGTTTCGAGTGGGAGGTCGATGATTACGACCGCAGGATTGTTGGGAGCCCGGCGTATGTCGACAGGGAGTTTCTTTTCATCGACTTTCGGGGATCCATAGTTGGCGTGATAGAGATAACCCCAGCTTTCGACCTGGAAGTTTTCGGGGTTTTCGAAGACAGCCTCATCAACCGGGTGGGTGAACACGATGCGGAAGCCTTTTTGTGTCAGTCGGATATTTTTCATTTCCATGGGAACAGTGGATCCATCCCAGGTGATTCGGCGCAGGCCGAACACGTCTTTTCCAGCGGATCTCCAACCCCGTCCTGTCTGGCCGACGTACATGCGGCCCTGGCTATCGAAAACCTGGCGGATCACGCCACATTCCAGCGGGCGGATAAAATTCCACACTGCTCCCTGGTATTCGCCACCCACTTTTTCCAGGGAGACGCGCATGAGATTGGACATGGTTTGATCGCCGATGAAAAACTGTCCGGCGAAAGGACCGAATTTTCCTTGCGTTTTGTCGAACGTGGGCTCACCTGGGCTGTTGGCCAGTTCTCCGTGAGGCAGCCAGACTGCCGGGCGGGTCCACATTTTGTGATAGTCCTCTGTGGAGATGCTATTGAGGTCTTTTCCTGCAAAATCGGGATGATCCATAAGGGAGGATGGATGGCCATGAAATCTTCCCCGGACGATTTGATGGAGAGATGAACTGGCGTTCCAATCTCCCTGGTTATCGGTGTAAAAGATATCGCCCGAATTGTTGATGCCGAGTCCGGCAGGAGAGCGCAATCCGGCAGACCATGGGGTGAATGTGCCTTGAGGAGAAATTTGAAACGACCAGCCTCTGTATGGAGCGGCACGCCCCATTTTTGAATCATGGACGCGGGCAATATCCCAGCGGTCGCTGCCGGCCCAACCTGGCCAGCTGAGGCTTGTATTCAGTGTTCCGTAATAATTGCCATCCTTGTCATGCACAAGACCGAAGGCGTATTCGTGGTAATTATCAGTCAGGCCCCAATCGTCGGAAATGGTTTGGAGAAAATCCGCTTTTCCATCTCCGTTCTCGTCGATGAGCCTGGTGAATTCTGGACGTTGAACAACGAGGAGATGGCCTGTGGATTCTTCGACGAGGATGCCGAGTGGTTCGTGGAGCCCTTCGGCAACCAGAAGCCAGTTGGGATCCGAGAATTTCCAGACCTGCCCCTCACGGGTGCAGACAAACAGGTTGTCGTGACGATCCATGGCCAGCCCACTGACCCCGAATTGCACACCAACCGGAGTGGTTATCTTCTCAATGGAGTATCCGGGAGGAAATTTTTCCCAGGTATCCTCCGCCGCCCCGACAATTCCGATGGATAACAGGAGGCACGCCGCCAAATTGATATGTTGAAACAGTTGCTTCATTTTTCTTGAGATCTAGTTTTTTCTGGGGAAGACATGGATGGAAAAATCCCGAGCCTCATCTGAGCTTAACAAGAGGTGGCTCCCGCGTTGCTGGCCTTTGTCAGAATGGTAGTTCACCTGAGCCGCATTCAATCGAAAACTGAGAGCGTCAGTGGCCCCGGAGATTTTGAAATGGTAAGTGAGACCCTGTCCCGGAGACGCGGGAGAGACGGTGTGCTCGACGGAGATGGCCCCATCGAATTTGTAATAAAAGGTCACGGTTGGATGGATGCGGTATCCCAGAAATTCGATGTGGGATGGTTCTTTGCCGCTGTGGGAGAATGGAAAGCCCAAATCGCCAACGGAAACAGGACTTCCTAGAATAACAGCCGGACGGCCCCCCCTGTCATTGGCATTTCCGTACCCGCGATCAGGTCCAATATCCAGAAAATCTCCGGTCCATGCCAGGGCAACACGAGGAACTTGGGCGTCAAAACTCAGATGAATCCCTTCAGGAAATCCGACGTTTATGGAACGGGCCGGACCATCCTTGAGGAAGGAGCGGATGACCATTGGTTGCCCGGATGGCTTGAGATGATATGGGTTGGCTGGCTGAGCCTGGGCCATAGGCGCAATGGCCAATTCACACCCCAAGGCCGCCATCAACCCAAGCACACTCAGGATGATTGAAGTTTTGTGCATGCCGGGAAATTACTCTATCCAGATGGTAATGAACACAAGAAAATGCCGGACTCCAACGAATGGGCGAGAAGCTCGCGGGTCTGAAAACAGCTTGAGGGGCACCAGGCCCAACCAGGACGTCCGCACAAACAGCCGGGAGATTATAGCAGAACATTTGCATCCACCCGGCCGGGAAAAAATCCAGTCTTAATCTGCAAAAAGAATGTCAAGAAAAATCCAGAATGCGACGCAATAGAGATTGTAAGGTTAGTTTGTTCAGGAGATAGATTGTTAGTTAGTTGGTTGAATAAGTAGGCGCGCGCCGCAAGGTGGCGCCTGCTCTTTTATGGGTGAGCGATTTTCAGGGAGTGCGGATGCAGTAGAGGGTGGATTGGGTTCGGAAATAGATGGCCCCATGAGCTATGGCAGGTGAGGCGATCAGGTATTCATCAAGATCATTGGAATGGAGGATCTCAAAGGTCTTTGAAGCACGGACGATTTTGCATTCTCCTTCACCGGATGAGAAGTAGATGTGTCCATCCGCGGCGACCGGTGAGACTTTGACGTTTTGGGAAAAGAGGCGTTCCTGCCAATGGGGTTCACCGGTCTTGAGATCGAGGCAGGAAGCCATTCCATCATCCCGTATGGTGAACACCAGGCCTTGATAGATCAATGGGGATGGGCAATCGGGTGCGAATCTTTTGGACTCCCACAATTTCCCGAAGCCGAAATATCCCCTGTGCCATTGGGGTTCACAGCCATGACAAAACCCTGGTTGCGGAAACCCGATGCGACCGTGATCACAGTGTTTTCACCGAATGCAGGGCCGGATATCGATCGCCCATAGGGATGGGGCACCTGGAGTCCACTGCTGATCCATATCTGAGATCCGGTGGAGGGGTCGTAGGCATCGAGGTGATCGGCCCCCGACAATATCACCAGTTTCTGGTTGTCGAGGTGTGCGACAATGGGTGAGGAATAGGAATCCATCGCCTCCTCTTTGCTGTCCAGATTGCGTTCTGTTTTCCAGATATTTTTGCCTGTGAGCGGGTCGACTGCCAACAGGTAGGATGGCCCCTGGTGCATGCAGGCGATGAGCAATTTCCCGTCGACTATCAGTGGAGAGTTTCCCATTCCATGGTTCGACCGGTAGGCTCCATAGTCCTGGACGAGATTGCGCTGCCAAACAATTGTCCCGTCGGAATTCAGACAAACCAGGTCGCCCGTGCCGAAGTGAGCCCAGACGTGTTGGCCATCTGCGACCGGAGTTGGTGTGGCCATGTTGTGCAGGTTGTGAGCGGGCAGCTTCCCTTGCCCTACTTTTGTATTCCAGAGAATTTCACCCTTCTGAGCATGGATCGCGAGGACGTGCAATGAGTCATCCTCAGTCTGAGTGGTGATGAAAACCCGGTCCTGAAAAACTACGGGTGAGGATGTCCCCTGCCCCGGGAGAGTTGATTTCCAGGCGACATTTGTCTGGGTGTCCCATTTCACCGGGAGATTGGTTTCGTCGGAAATGCCCAGTCCATTGGGTCCCCGCCAGTTGGCCCACTCACCCGCATCCAGGGCAGTGGTGAGAACTAATACGCTGGCTATCGTGGGCAGGATTCTCGATTTATTCATCATGATATGGAAATACGGGCGAAGCTTAACAACTGGATCACGCTCGTCAAATGCTTAGAACGGGTTGATTAAGTCGCAGGACTATTTGGCTGCGTCGGATGGTCGGGAAAGTTCATTGTATTTCAGGTTTGTTCCCCGGACAAGGTCAGCTGGATACCGGGATTCGTTCTGATGCAGTTTGCGGCAGACAATTTCACCGAGGGAGAGGCCAAGGTTGTCGGTCAATTCCAACAAGAGTATGGCGATGTCGGCGATTTCATCGGCAACAGAGTCTCTTCTCTGGCAGACGATCTGTTCGCTTTGCCCGGGAGATTTCCAGACAAAATGCTGCAGGAGTTCCGAGGCCTCAGCGACTATGGCGACGGACATTTCTTTCGGGCTGTGAAATGGCCTCCATTCGCGTTCCGCCACAAATTCCTGAATGCGTTGAGTCAGGAAACGGATACTGTCGGTCTCGGATGAGTCGGGCGCTTTATCTTTCATGAAAATAATATGAATGAGTCAGACCACTCTTGGCGATCCTTTAGAATACCCGGTGGCGAGGATTGAAGAAAGAATTGTGGCATGGCAGAATATGGCCATGAAGTTCTGGCAATTTGTCTATCTCATCTGTGGTTACATTGGCTCGATTTCGTTGGCATCATCGGCTCAATGGAAACAAACAGGGGCGGGCCTGCATCACCACCCGGATATTCATATCGCGCCCTGGGCCGTCGAACCGATGGTCGTGGATCCTGTCGCTCTATGCTTCCGCGAAAATGGGGACGCCTATGTGGTCGAGATGAGAGATTATCCTTACGGATTCGGACCGGATCGGCGCGGAGGGGGAACCATACGCATTCTCCGCGATCTGGATGGGGATGATCAGGCGGACTTCAGTGCTCTGTTTGCCGGGGAATTGAGTTTCCCCACATCGATCACCCCGTGGAAGGAGGGGGTTTTAGTGGGAGCTCCCCCAGAAATACTTTACCTGGCGGATACGGATGGTGATGACCGGGCCGATGTGCGCCAGGTCCTCGTTCGCGGATTTGATCTCGGAGTCACCGACAGCAATATGAACGGCCTTCAGTTCGCCTATGACAATACCATACACGGAGCCAATGGCGGTGCGGGTGGCCAGCTCAGCGTGGATGGCCCACACCAGGGGCGACTGGATTTGAACGACGCCGATTTCGCCTGGGATCCCATCCTGAATACCATCAACCGCACCTGCCAGACCGGCGGAGGATTCGGACTGGTCTTCAACAGGAGCGGCGACAGCTTCACCACATATAATATCGATTACCTCCAACAACAGATCATCCCACTCCGATACCTCAGGATGCTTCAGGTTTGAAACAATCCCAACTGACCAGAAACATCTCCATTCATGGTGCCATGGCGAGAATATACCCGGTATCCAGACAGGAAACCCGGGTCAATCATCCTGAACAAGCCGGGCATTTTTCCTCTGCCGGTGGCATGGGTATCCTGGATGTCGAATATTTTGGCCCCAGGTTGGCATCGAGTATTTTCGTCTGTGATGTGGTCGGCAATTTAGTGCATCGGGACAAGCTCTGGCGGGAGGGCCCGGTGTGGAAAGCCGGGCGGGCCGATGAAGAATTGGACCGGGAGTTCATAGCCAGCGAGGATTTGGCATTCAGGCCGGTTGGGATGACTTTTGGCCCCGATGGGGCCATGTACCTCCTGGACATGCAGCGCGCGGTCATTGAACATCCGGATTACATTCCAGCCAAAGTTCTGAAAAATATGGATTATCGCGAGGGCGAGGACCGCGGGCGAATTTATCGAATCACCCCGTCAAATCCATCCCAATTGCCACAGCGGGTCAATTTTTCATTGGTGCCTCAATCGGGTTGGGCCACGGTTCTGGAGTCCCCCAATCCATGGGCGCGATCCACTGCCCAGCGCTTGATCGTCAGCCAGCAGGCTGAGGAACTGAAACCACGACTTCTGGCCACTGCCGCATCTTCATCCAGAATCGATTCCCGCATATCCGCTTTGTGGAGTCTCGCCGGACTGGGACAAATCAATCCACAACAACTGACTGAATTTCTCCAAAGCCCGACACCCGACATCCGTCTGCATGCTTTAAAGATTCTGGAGAAGCATTTTCTGGATCAAATGCCGCTGGGTGAGGCACTGCTTGAGGACAAGGAGGCCTATGTCCGATTTCAGGCGGCGTTGAGTTTTTCGAGGGCGGAGGAATCCGTCAACCTGGATGCGGGAATGCTGTCCAGGATGTGGATTAAAGATGGGAGGCACCCGGATCATCAGATGGCTTTGCGGATTCTGATAGCTGACCAAGCCGATGATGTCATGATGTCGATTTTAAAATCAGTCACCGGGGATGCGGCTATGGAGAACGACATTCTGATTTTCTCAGCACCCCTGATTGATCAGGCGTCGAGGCTGACGTCGGGGCCGGAATTGATCCGCTTGTTACTGGGAGCTGTTGGCAGAATGAAAAATTCTCAATCAGCAGTGGATCCACTTGAGGCCCTGGTGAATGGCCTGAAACACAATCCCCATATCCATGAATTGGGTCCACTGATTTCCGTGGACCTGGATTTCTGGTTTCAGAATGCCCGCGAACCCCATTGGAGTTCCATCCTGGAGCTGGCCGCTTTGAGTCCATCAAACGCCTCATCACCAGGTTTGGAAAAATTCAGAAAAAGAATCCGCGATGTGGCCACAGATCTGATGGAGGACGAGGACAGGCGGGCTCGGGCAATTCAGGCACTGGGCAGCATTCCGGGGAGGGAGACTGCCTCACTTGTGGGGGAAATCCTCACAGCCTCATCCAGCGAGATCTTACAGAATGCCAGTCTGAAATCTCTGGAAAAATTGAAAGATGATCGGACTGGCACCTGGATAGTCAAGGCATGGACTTCACTGGCTCCATCCTTGCGGACCAGATCCATCCAGCTCCTGCTCAGCCGCAATGCCTATCGCATTGCTCTGCTGGATGGACTGGATCACGGGACCATAACCGTCAGCGAACTGAATCTGGATCTCGAACAGAGGAGAACCCTGCTGCGTTGGTCGCCATTGTCCATACAGAACCGGGCGTCAAAATACTTCAGCGATGAGGAATATTCGAATCGGAAAGTCATCGTTGATGATTGGCTTGCCAAGCTGCCTGAGAATGGGTCAGCCCAAAATGGTCAGAAAATATTCCTGGAGAGATGTGCAACCTGCCATGTGGTTGGTGAATTGGGACAATCGATAGGACCGGAATTGACCGGAGTTTACCACCGGAGTGATGAGGATCTGATTTCACATATTCTCGACCCGAATATGGCGATCAATCCCAACTACGTGACGTGTGTGGCTGAGACGAAGGATGGAGACTTGTTGACCGGCCTCCTGATGAGTCGGTCTGCCAGCAGAATTGAAATGAAAACTCTGTCCGGTGAGATCCTGGCGTTGCCGGAAGAATCACTGGTTTCATTTCGCATAGAGAAGCGATCGCTTATGCCAGAGGGACTCGAAGCCGGTTTGAGTCCGGAGGATTTGAAATCGTTGGTGTTATTTCTGCAGACCAGCCGGTGATCCAGCAGATTCGGTGGGAACCCAAATGACAGGTGACCGGCCATTTCGGATTGCCAGCAGCGACATATTGGAATGCGGAATCCATCTCCCGGCAAGGAGGGCCGTGACTTCAGATGGCATAAAATATCCGGTGTCCTTCACAGGCAGAATCCGCAGTTGGGAATCCACCAGGGATGCGGCCACCCCGCTTCCGGCATCCATGGGTTCCCGGTCGGACCGGTGGGAGGAAAGGTTCTGCCCGACAAAGATCCAATCCACATTATCCTGCACAGGCAGAGTGGCCGCCGAACGGACAGGTGCAACCTGAAAAGCTTCTGGAAGCGGGGCTATCGTCCATTCCTGACCGTCCCATCTCACCAATGAAGTATGGAGTGTCTGGACTTCCCACGATTCCTCCACCGTATGAATCCCTGCATAAGGCGTGAGTACGTCCTTCCAACCGGCCTCGCCAAACAGAGTTCTTGTGGGAAAATGGCGCGACAATCCTGGCAGAACCTCGGACAGAACCTCGAAATCGACGATGAAATGCCCGCCCAAGGCACGATGGGATACAGGCAAAGTGAGGATTTGTGTGTGGTCCCGCCATGCGGAAACCCAACGCATGGGGAGCGATTCAGAATATGGGGAGTTCACTCCAAAGTTGCCAACCAGAAAAGCAGGAGGTTCTGATCCCAATGGCGTCACAGATGTCCACATACCATAGCTTGAACGCAGAGATTCTGATATGGCAGACATTTTCTCAGGGCGCCCATCCTCATGGAATTTCCATACGTCCACCGGCCCCCGGTGCCACGCCGATATCATGTGGGTTACTTTATGATTTTTATTTGTCAGTGCATTGTATTGAGGGAAGGAGAAGTAAGCAGCACTGGCCAGATTGAGTGGGCGGCTTAATATTTCTGACCACTGTGCATCCCATATCCATCTGCTGTCAGGGGCGGGATTCCTGCTGAACTGGATCAGGCCATTTCTTCCGCCATGGACCTCGGATAAAGCTGGGATCATCACCCGCTGGATGGCATCCGGTGCGGTGAATGTGGAGCAGATGGGTGGCCCGGAGGTTTTCCCGGTCCACTCGAATGCCTGCGTGGGGATCAAGGATGCCCCCAGACATCTGAGAAACCAGATCCACGTGGAATTGTTCCCGAGTTTCCCGGTGACAAGGCACTCAAAATCATCCGGGGCATGCAATTTCAGGATGCGGCAATAATCCGGAATGGATGGCCAATCCTCCAGACACCTGAAATCGGATTTTTGCCAGCTGAATCCATGACTTGGGGACGAATGAACAGACCACAGATGAAGCCCATTTTCCGGGGCGGGCACAAGGAATCCATCGCTTTTTTCATTGGCGAGAACATCTCCATAACACCCACGCAACAGATCGACTATGGAATAATCCGTCAGGAAGTCGACAGGCACTTCCCGGGATGGCATGAGATCGGGAACACTGCCATCCGGTATGATTTTGGTCATACCCGGCGAATCCGTCGGCGAATGTGTACGATCGATCCTTTCTGGAAATTCCTTCAATTGTATCGTCCATCGAGTCATTGGGGCCACGTCGTTGACATGAAGGAGCGGATCGCCCGAACTGGTGAACAATTCAAGATGAGCCTGGCCTCCGGGATGGGCCAGTGTGATGGCCAGCGCGGATTGACTCAGATACCCCGACGACAGATCGGTAACCTGAGAAGTTGTGCCATGACGAGAGGAGAGTTTGAGTCGCAAACCACTTAAAGATCCAGGCCAGATGCCGGGATCCAGATGAACCAGAATCCGGGGAGCGTCAGAAGTATTCTCATAGATCTGGGGAGGACCATCCAGATTATTGATCACAATATCCCGGTCCCCATCGCCATCCAGGTCGCCCAGGGCCATACTTTGTGAATATGCCTTCGAATCAAATCCCCAATGCGATGCCACGTCATCAAAACGGAAATTGCCCAGATTGCGGAAGGCCCGGTTGGGAACGGTCTGGGGAGGAAAGTCAGCTGGATTAGTGCCATGTTGAGAATTATTTGAGCGCTGCATGGAATTGAGTGCATCTGAATCCTGGACATCATGTGGTGTGCCATTTCCAATGAGAATATCCGGCAATCCATCCAAATCCACGTCCTCCAGATGGGTGGTCCAGCTCCAATCACTGGCAGCCAATCCAGCCATCCATGCCCGCTCGGTCCAACGGGAGTTGCCGGAGTTCTGGAAGAGGGTGTTACGCATGACCTGCGGTTTGAAGGCCATGGCCCAATCCATCCAGG
>JAJOIW010000170.1 GCA_021209225.1 Verrucomicrobiota bacterium | reverse complement strand
GCCACTTCCTGGAGGGATTTCATTCTGTTTCGAATGGCCTCAATGTCCTGTCCATCCCAAGGCATCTTTGAGAGCTTTTAAGGCCGGTTCAACCTTCTCTTTGATTGGGGCCGGGATTTTGTCTGAATTGTCTTTGAGAGTTTTCTCGATCTGGTATGCGACATTGTCGGCTTGGTTGCGGGTTTCAATTTCCTCGCGTCTCTGGCGATCCTGTTCGGCGTGCTCTTCCGCATCGCGTGCCATCCGCTCAATATCTTCTTTGCTGAGACCGGAGCTGGCTTCGATCTTGATCTTCTGTTCCTTGCCGGATCCCAGATCCTTGGCACTGACATTTAGAATGCCGTTCGCATCGATGTCAAAAGTCACTTCGATTTGTGGTGTGCCGCGGGGAGCTGGCGGAATCTCGCTCAGGTTGAAACGCCCGATCGTTTTGTTGTCTTTAGCCAGCTGTCTTTCCCCCTGCAATACGTGGATTTCAACACTCGGCTGATTATCAGATGCTGTGGAGAATACTTCTGATTTGCGCGTGGGAATGGTCGTGTTCCTCTCAATCAGTTTCGTGGTGACCCCACCCAGGGTCTCGATGCCAAGTGAAAGAGGGGTCACGTCGAGAAGCAAAACATTGTTGACATCCCCTTTGAGAACACCTCCCTGAACAGCAGCGCCCACTGCAACCACCTCATCCGGATTCACTCCCTGGTTTGGTTTTTACCTATCAGGGACTGGGCGGTCTCAACCACTTTTGGCATACGTGTCATCCCACCCACGAGCACCATCTGGTCGATCTGCCCCGCTGAAAGCCCGGCATCCTTCAGACAGGCTATGGTTGGAATTTTGGTGCGTTCAAAAAGGCTGTCGCAAATCTGCTCCATTCTGGACCGGGTCAGGGAGAGGTCGATGTGTTTTGGCCCGGTGGCATCGGCGGTGATGAACGGGAGCTTGATGTCATACTGCTGACTGCTGGATAAGGCGATTTTCGCTTTTTCGGCCTCCTCTTTGATTCGCTGCAATGCGTCGGGCTGGTTGCGCAAATCCATGGAGTTGGTTTTCTTGAAGTCATCAAGGATGGAATCCATGAGGGCGTTATCCCAGTCATCTCCTCCAAGGTGAGTATCACCGTTGGTGGCACATACCTCGAAAACTCCATCGCCAATTTCAAGTATGGAGATATCAAAAGTTCCACCCCCCAGGTCATACACGGCGATTTTTTCGTCCGATTTGCGATCCAGACCATATGCCAATGAAGCGGCTGTTGGTTCGTTGATGATCCGCAGAACCTCAAGCCCGGCTATGGCACCAGCATCCTTCGTCGCCTGACGCTGAGTATCATTGAAGTATGCAGGAACCGTGATGACCGCCTGCGTGATGGTTTCTCCCAACCGATTTTCCGCATCCGCTTTGAGCTTGCTCAATATCATCGCGGATATCTCAGGCGGACTGTAACGCTTCTTCTCGCCAGCGACATCCACTTCAATCGCACAATCCCCGTTGGCGGCCTTCACCACGGAGTAGGGAATCCGCTTCAATTCCTCGACCACTTCGTCGTATTTCCGTCCCATGAAGCGCTTGACCGAAAATATCGTGTTTTTAGGGTTGGTCACTGCCTGACGCTTTGCGGCATCCCCAACCAGCCGCTCACCGGATCGCGTGAACGCGACGACAGATGGCGTCGTCCGCTTGCCCTCAGAATTCTCCAAAACGACTGGATCGCCACCATCCATTATCGCCATACATGAGTTTGTGGTTCCTAAATCTATTCCTAATACCTTCGCCATAAAATCTTTTCGTTAGTTTGAAACTACGTCAGCAATACTCAGGCCATATCGAAAACCCTGAGAAATCCTGACAATTACTTAATTTTTTTACCGTCTTTGAAAAAAATGCACTCTGCAGGAGCGCCACACATGCGCCACCGGAGTCACACCTTTGTCTCACTCATGTGTGCCATGTCTCACCTATGAGAATACTGGGAATAAAGAGAGAGATACGGTTTTGACAATTGGGGGAGGAGTGATTAGCGTGTGAATGGAAAGTGGGAAAATCATTAGCGATGGAATCACTGCACGCGCCCTGGCGCATTGAATACATACTGAACAAACCGAAACGTTCCCCGGGATGTGGGGTTTTTTCTGAGATTGCCCGATCTGCGGATGATGAGGCGAATCTGGTCATATATCGGGGCAAATGCGGATTTGTTTTGTTGAACAACTATCCCTATTCAGGTGGGCATGTGATGGTTTTACCCTACCGTGAAGTGGCGGATATAGATGAGCTTTCGCCGGATGAATTTTCGGAACTGTGGAGAATGGTGGGGCTTTGCCGCCGGGCGATGCAGAAAGAACTGGCTCCACATGGATATAATATAGGGATTAATCTGGGGGAAGCGGCTGGTGCGGGGATCGCGGATCATTTGCATATCCATATAGTTCCCAGATGGAAAGGGGATTATAATTTTATGCCGGTCATTGGGCAAACCCAGGTATTGCCGCAGGCATTGAGCGAAGTGGCGGGTAAATTGCGCGCGGCCATGGCAGAGCTTTCCGTGAGTGACTTGGCCTGATATGTCCAGCGTTACCTATCATTTTGAAAGTGCCGCCCTCGCTCAACAGGTCCTGGGTGGAGATCAGGCAAAACTGACAATCCTCGAAAAAGAACTGGGCATTCATGTGGTCGCCCGCGACCTTTGGGGTCCGGTTGGAGGGCGGGGAAGAATCCGTCCAGCTCGCCCAGTCACTCTTGGAAATTCTCGAGAAAGTGGCGCGGGACGGGCAAAGGATCCGCACCCGGGATTTTCAAAGGTATCTGGGGATGATCCAGGATGAGGGGGCGGGAGCGCTGATTGAATGTCTGAATGACATGATCTCGACCAGTCCCAAGAAGCCGCCAATCCGCCCGCGGACCGCGGGTCAGAAGAAGTATATTGATCTGATTCGCGCCAATACCATCACTTTTGGGGTTGGCCCGGCGGGTACTGGCAAGACATACCTGGCGATGGCGATGGCGGTGAGTGCACTGAAAAATGGCGAGGTCAGCCGACTGATTCTTTCCCGGCCGGCTGTGGAGGCAGGCGAAGCATTGGGATTTCTGCCTGGTGCGTTGGAGGAAAAAATCTCTCCCTACCTCCGGCCGCTTTACGATGCCTTGCACGATATGCTGCCGGCAGAGGAATTACAGAAATACAATGAGCGGGGCATCCTTGAGATTGCGCCACTGGCGTATATGCGGGGTCGCACCTTGAATAATGCTTTCATCATTCTGGATGAATCCCAGAATGCCACGCGCGAGCAGATGCTGATGTTTTTGACGCGGATTGGATCAGATTCAAAACTGGTGATCACCGGTGATCCATCCCAGGTCGATCTTCCAATGCATCGCCGATCCGGTCTGGTGGAAGCGGCCCGCAAACTCGAAGGTATTGACGGCATAGGTATCCACCGCTTTGATAAAAAGGATGTCGTCCGACATTATCTGGTGCAAAAAATCATCGAAGCCTACGAAGAAAAATCTCCGAATGGCCACCCATTCCATGAATCCGACTGAAACATCCTCTGCCGGCCGGGGGAGTATTACAGTTTCCAACCGGCAGAAAAAATTCCGCATTGCATCATCCGCACTGAAACAGGTCACGTCATACTACCTGCAGGACGTGAGAAATCTGGAAAGTTGGGATTTGAGTATCGCCTTCCTCGGGCCAAAGCAGATGACCAAATGGAATGAAACTCATCTCAACCACCTGGGAGCGGCCGACATCCTCACCTATAATTACCTGAGCCCGGCAGAATTGTCCTGCACCCGGATTTTTGGTGAACTTCTGATATGCCCCCAAGTCGCGCATGACACAGCACCGAACTACAATCAGCACTGGACAAACGAGATTGTGCGCTATGTCGTCCATGGAATTTTGCACCTGCTGGGCTACGATGATGTGGATCCGGAAGACCGGCGCATCATGAAAGTTCAGGAGAATCGTGGCATGGCGATCCTTGAGCAGGCATTTAATCTGGCCAATGTGGGACGATATGCAGGCCAATCCGTTGAGGAACAATGAATTGAGTGCTGAATGAACGATGAAGGGATCATCCTGGCAATCCAGAAGTTCCGCGACACGGATATTATCGCGCGGTGGATTTGTCGGGAAAACGGTCGCATGGACACCCTGGCCAGAAACGCCCGGAGGCCAGACTCACCATTCCATGGCAGGATCGACTTATATCATTGCTGCCAGATCCAGACAACCGCACCGGTACATTCCCAGCTCCATGTATTAAAGGAATGCAGATTAGTCTCCCATGCCGGGTATCTGGGTCGGTCTTTACTTGCTTGCGAGGCAATGGCGGCAGCTGCGTCACTGGTGGAATCGATCACGGAGAAAAATACACCCATCCCGAAGATTTATGAATATTTCCAGCAATTCATAAGAAATCTGGATCAGGCCTGCATAACCGATCTTGAGAGGTATTATACGCAGTTTGAAGTTCAATTTCTGCAGGAGTGCGGAGTTTTAAGTGAGCGATTGCCGGAAGCCATCGCCCTGAAAATGGGGACTTCGGGCCAATGGGTTGAGGTTCCGGATTTTGTGAGGCGGTTGGAATTGTATTCCAACAAGCATTTAATTCGCCAGCAACTTTCCCCGCCACTAGCGAGAGCGCGATTTTTTAATCACCTGATTCGAGCACAGAGAGCGAATGAGAACCGCCAGCAGGAAGAGGACAAAGGCAATAGCGGTCGTTAAGCTGCCAGGGGGAACAGATGGCAACCAGTTTTCAATCACTATGAGCCCACTGACCATGGAAAAAGATGCAAATGCCCAACTCACCCAATAGACTCCGGCAAAGGATCGCCCAAACATCAGACCGACTGATCCAGGAATCACAAGAAAAGCCATCACCATCATTAATCCCATGAACCTGGTGGCGACAACCGTCACAACAGCCACAGTCCCCATGAGTGAGAAATGCAACAGCCCGGTGCGCACCCTTCAGCCATGGCAATATCGGAATCAAATGCCCACAACATCATATCTCTTCGCCAAAACCAGGCACAGGCCAAGGCCAGAAGGGAAATCACCCCGAGAATCCATAACTCCAGAGGTTCCAGCAGAAAAATATTGCCGAATAAAAGCGATTCGAGCCCGTGATGGTTTGGGATATCGTCCCGACGAATAGCCAGGAATATCCCCCCAAAGGCAAATGCACCTGCGTACACAATCCCAGTAGCAGCATCCTGGGATAAAAATGATTGCCTCATCAGAAGTGCCAGTAATTGGCTGACCAACAAACTGAATGCCAGACTGATCAAAAGCACCTTCCCACTCCCCGCATTATCAACCACTCCCTGCATCCCGAAAAACAAGGCCAGCGCAATGCCGCCAAAGGTTGCATGAGCCAGCGCATCGGTCGCATATGACAGACGTCTCAAGACCACCCAGGGGGATAAAATGGAGGCAACCAGACAGAATAAAAGCCCCCCAACAAGTGCCATCCTGATAAATGGACCATCCAGCAGGGCTATCATGATCCAGCCTCCGCATCGGAAAATTCCGGACTTTGTCCCAGGTTGGGCAGAATGCGGGCCCCAAGCCGGATTAAATACGGGCTTTCATGTGAAGCTATCAATACGCCTGTGCCTTGTCTGACCTGCTCCAGCAACACACCGATCAGGTACTCGGAGGAGTCGCGATCCAACCCGGCAAATGGTTCATCAAGTATAATAAGCTTAGGGCCCCTCTCCAGTGCTCTGACCAAAAGGACCTTCTTTTGTTGGCCCAGTGACAATCGGGAGAAGCTTTTTCCCAGTAACCCGGTGATTCCCAATCCATCCCTCACGTTTCTTAATTCATTCACCGAGTGCAGCCCCAATGCGAGAACGCCATTCACTGCCAATGGAAAGACACTGTCCCCTGACCATTTTTGTGGAACATAAGAAATCTCACGCCCGGATACCATCCATTCACAGCTCCCTGACGTCCATTTCAGTATCTTGACGAGGCATCGGATCAAAGTGGTTTTTCCAGCGCCATTCGGGCCGGTGAGTGCAACCATGTCTCCGGGTGCCACGGCAAAGCTGACCCCACGAAAGACTCTGTCTCCCTGGGAATCATACCCTCCACCATCTACCTTCAGCAAAAGCTCCATCCATTAATTCTCATCTGCCATTCGCCCGAATCATCAAGCACCCCGTCATGCCATCTCGTTCGAAATCTGGTGATGGATTATAACGGAACGGATTTTCTTGGCAATGCACCAAACGAAATATCCAACAAACTCCCTCCTCCCGTGACTCACCGGACCGCCGACCAGGCAGGCGGCCGGACAGGAACTCAGTTGTTCACTCGTCAGTGACTGAAGAAATGCCCGGGCAGTTCACCGACAACCTGATTCAGAAGTCTATCCTGTTTTTTCCCTGCGAGTGAGAGGTTCAACCATTCGACATGGCCATCACAAAAAACTGCCCCAGAGCGGTGAGAGTGGCGGAAATGTATAGTTCTTTGAAACCTGCCAATCATATAAAACTCCTCAAAGAGTGGGTTCTCCGCAGATGCGGGTGCCTGGAAGGTGTTAATTTGTCCGGCATCCGCGAAAAGAACCGTTCCCGCAGGTCTGAGGATATGCGGGCTCCCCGTATCCAGATTCCCCGAGGCCACATGAATATTGTATCCGTAGCCATAACTGACCCCATCATATTTCAGTTTGACAAAACTCTTTCCATAAGGAAATGAGGGGCACAGCCGGATTCGTCCAGCCCCCAGATAAGCATGGAGATATCCGGATTCGGGATCAAACCGACGGAAGCTTTCCGCTCCCTGTCCCGATTGACCAAACCAGTACCTTCGATTTCCTGAGGATCCATGAGAACCGGTGTCCAGATAAGGAAACAGACGGCCGTGATTATCCTGCCGGTACATTTCTGCGGCCATGGCCATTTGTCGCAGCTGGCTGCTGCACTCCAAACCACGCGCTTTTTCGCGCACTGAGAACACCCCCCCAGCCGACAGTGTCACCAGAATGGATAAAATGGCCATGACGACCAGCAATTCCATCAATGTGATCCCATGCCGCGTCGGAGCAAACACTCTCCAGTGGCCCCTCCGGAAATCGGACAGCGGTGCGAACATCGGCATATTCAATTGGGAATATAGTCAGCCATATAAAAGACAGCCGCAGCACCAGTATCAGTGAGTGATGGCAAGGGGAAACCCGCTCCCTGCGACAACTCACTGCCCGGTGCCGAAGTGACAAATTCCCAATGAACCAAGTCCCTGGAACACCATAATCGAACTGATCCATCTACGAACAATTCCGATCCTCCCGAAACATTGAGTCCGGACAAACCCGCTCTCAATGCCACTTTCATGGCGGCTCCCTCCACAGGCAACGCGGGTGTCCACCAGATGGATACATCCAAAATCTCCCCGTCAGCTAGTAAACGGCCCATTTCGTCAAAGTCCCTGTAACTCGTGAGGGAAAAAGCATCAATCTCATTCCCCGAAAAGGAACCATCCGACGGCAATCGAACCGCCTCCATCGCTTGAACCTCCGATTCCCCCACCTTCAAAGTTGAATACATCACTCTCTCATCACCTGTATATTCGAGCGTAACCTCAACAACCTCGCCAACCGGCACCTCAATCGGAAAATTGAATGTCGGGAAAAATTTCGACTCAGAATCGACAATCGTGGGGGAAATCGTCGATCCAAAGCCAGTGTCAGGAAAATAATTCCACTCATAGAGGTCGGGGGAATGAACACCTGTGCCACGTCGATAACTTTCATTGAACACCTGCCGGCTATCTACAAAACCGAAAGCCAATTGAAATCCATAAAAGGAGCCAGGCACAAATTCCAGGTCCAATCCTCTGAGCCGAAAATGGACTGATGCCTTGAAGCGGCTTCGTTCATCCAATATGAAGCCAAGTGGGAAATAGATTCCGGAATTGGGTTTTTCAGTGTTCCATTGAAAGAGCACTCCATCGTTGGATTCCGGGATGGAGAACAGGGAGTCATCTCCTTCAAATTTCCAGGCGGAGTTTGCCTGAATCCTGTCCGGAATGGGGACTCCACTGAAATGGTATTTCCAACCATCCTGGGCCCCGATTCCAGTGGTGAAAACGCAGAGGAAGGACCCTAAAATCCAACGAATTCCTGTGGCTGGTGAACTGAAGTTGTTTCCAGTTTCCTGATTTGAGCTCCTGATTTTTATCATATTCGGATTTTCTGAAAATCACACCACTCAACAGAATGGGAATGATTCCGGAATTCCAAACAAGCATCCGATCAAACGAGGCCGGTGGAGGGTCCGCAGGAATGCTGATCGGAGTCCACCTGGAAACGAGAATGATTTCGATATTCTTGTTCGAGCCGTCCCATGTCGCGAGGAGGTGAGTGATACTCTATCGAACTGGAATCCATCCGGCAGTCTGACTCAAATGACCCGATTCATACGAATCATTTTCACAGTGGCGCGTCCGTCCCCGATTTTCACGAGGTTCCCCGGAACAGATCCAATGACGGGACAATAGGAACCAGTGTAAAATCATGCAATCCTTTTTTTCGCATCGCCAACTGGTCGATCCTGGAGGACATTCCCGCCCGACATCTCCTTGGGGGTGGATTCCAACCATAGAAATACGATCTGTATAATGTGATGTGTCTTCTCTCCCGGGCGATTCAATCTATGGAGAATCCTGAGCAGAGTATATATGAGGAAAATCGGATAGGTGTATATTTTAAGCCGCCAGTGCATAAGCACACTGAAGGATGAGTCTATATGCCATCCTCACATATCAGACCGCCCTGACCAGATCTGGTTACCAGACAGGTATCAGGAGGGATTCCACCATCTGTCTGAAGTGCCCCCGGAGATGAATTGCCTGACACCAGGCAGGAACAAAATTGCCCGACTCAAAAATGAGCCGGGCATGACATTTTTTGTATAAATCATCGGGCTTGACTGAACTCAAGCGGGCGATATGGATTTGGGGTTGTCTCGATCAGAGTCCGCTTGGATCCGGGCTGTAGAGCTTGATTTTAAATCCATCATTATCCAGGTGACCGGCGTAAACTGTCACTTCGAGGTATTTCGTGATGACGGAAGCATCGGGGATCAGAGAGAAATCAATCCAGGATTCTTCAGCACCTTCCTCGGTTAAGGAAATAGAGGCTGAAATATTATCCGCGATTTCCTGAAACAAGTCCGGTTCATTTTTTACAGCGGTAATGAGTGGAGCCAGAGATTTTGCCGGATCATCAAATCCAAACAACCCGGTTGACGTGCCGCCAACTTTGTCCACAGCCCGGCGGAACTGCGAGGATCCGGTTATTTTGCGGGCCCCGGTGCCTAAGTTGCCACGCAGGAATTTTTCAAGCATGGAACGTTTTTGAGTGACAACGAGGTAACCCTCATGGCTGGTGATGAAGATGCCCATTTCGGATCCATCCGGTGTCGGCAATTCAGCAGACAATATTTTCTTCCCAAGAAAATCGTTGGTTTGAACCTCCAGATTCGGAACCAGTCCAGAGAGAATTTTAGCGGAATATAGAAGTTTGTCCGACGCGCTGGAACCGATCAGAAACATCTGCGGCGGTTGAGCAATCTTCTCCAGATCATTGCCTTCAGCAGACAAAACAATCGTGGCAATGTCGTCGCCCAGGTTGCCTATGAAATCCCTCTTGAAATCGTAACTCTTATCCTGATCTTTTCCTATTCCCGCCATCATGAAGGTCATGAGTCCGGACATCTCAGGGGAAATTTGTGCGATCATTTTTTCCACTCCACCAAAGACCTCTTTGAGACTCAGGCGTGATCGCGAGAAGGAGGCCACTTCATCGGGAAGAAATGGGAGAGGCCCGGATGGTTTCGCCGCCCCACCTAACATGGCAAATATTCCCTGACGCTGCTCCTTCGGAACATGCAATGTGAATTGATTCAACTCCCCATTGGATTCACGACGCGTGTAAAAGGACATCGCTTTCAATCCATTTATCCCCAATGCATTAAAAACAGCCATCGGATTCGGACCTTCTTTGGGAGCTGGGACAGATTCAATCATGCCTTTTGCAAATCCAATGATTGGATCGAAATTAAACCAACCCATCGAGTCGGCAGATCCATCAATGGACGACAATGAGGCTTTGAAATTGGCGTTCTGTGACAGACTTGGGGGATTCCCTCCCTGGTTGCTGATGACTATTTTTTCCAATGCTGCCCCATCAGTTCCCATGATGAGAAGGGATTGGGATTGCCCGAACCACACAGTCGACAACCCTTTTCCAGCCAGGGGATCTGGCAGAATGTCTTCAGGTATCCCTATCTCCACAAAGGAACTCCCCTGAATCTTCTTCTCGGAAAAAGTCACTTCATTTTTGCTCAACTGACCACGCAATTGATCCAGGAGTTGGGATGCCTCATTTTTCTTGCTGCCGACATCCACCAGAATGACAAAGCCTGGCAGCTGGTTGCCGAAGTCTTTTCCCTGGGTGAGCGCAAAAGTCAATTGACCTTCCGCTAAACCAAAGGTTTTCACCAGGTCGATGGACGTCTTTTCCTGGAGAGGTTTCAGAAAATGGTTCTGAAATTTCTCTGTGGTGTTCTTGATGAATGGC
The DNA here is from genome assembly GCA_021209225.1 of Verrucomicrobiota bacterium. Taxonomy (GTDB): domain Bacteria; phylum Verrucomicrobiota; class Verrucomicrobiia; order Limisphaerales; family JAJOIW01; genus JAJOIW01. The sequence continues at coordinate 660 of JAJOIW010000170.1, read as the reverse complement.
TGGAGTGCCGGATCCTTCATCAGTTTTGAGCTCGGAGCATTTTCATAAGCTTTTTCGAGCGCCTTGATGTCCTTGAAGGTGATGACGGCCAATGTATCCTCCGGCAGCAACCCGTCAGCAGGTTTGGTGGCTCCTCCGAGTTGCCCGATTTGCAAAGCAGTCATCAGGGCGAACGCCGCATATAAATGATTGTGTTTCATGAAATATAAATTACGAATTCCAGAGCAAAGGACACCATGGCCGTTCCAAACGTTTCATTTCTTTTTTATTCACTGGATTGGCCATCGTCCTTGGATTCCGTGAGAGTTATCGGCTTTTGCGGTGGGTCACCGTAGACATAAGGTGTCACGGGATTGTCCAGATTGTAGGCAAATGCATCCTGGTTTTTAAGAAAATATATCAAACGTGTCACAGGAATGGCAAATCCAAGGCCTTCGCCCGAAGTCAGTTTCATATTGTTCACCCCGATCACTTCGCCGGATTTATTAAAAAGTGGGCCTCCGCTGTTGCCGGGATTTATCTGGGTATTGGTCTGCAAATAAAGGTCCCCCATGATCAATCTGTTTTTGGCACTTAATATCCCCTGGGTCACAGTGCGTTCCAAACCAAGCGGACTGCCAATGGCAAAAACCAGTTCCCCAGCATCCAAAAGATCGAGAT
>JAJOIW010000139.1 GCA_021209225.1 Verrucomicrobiota bacterium | reverse complement strand
ACCGGAGCATCCGTCAGGCGATCTCATTGGCCAGGGGGCCCCCAGCATCACTGTCCTGGCAAATGGACACTTTGTTGTCGCCAGCCAATTCTGGAGAAACCCTGCAACCGGCGCAGCCGCCGCCGGTGCCATCACCTGGTGCGATGGCAACCTTGGCCGACCTGGACAATTGGTCACCCCTGAAAATTCCCTTACCGGAAGCTCAGCCAATGACTGGTTTGCCCGAGTGGTCGGACTGAAAAATGGCAACTTTGTCGCATTCGGCCCAAACTGGGATAATTCTTCCCCCCCGATGCCTGATGTTGGGGCGGTGGTCTGGTGCGATGGCTCAATAGGTCGCCCAAACCAGACTGTCAGCCAGTCCAATGCCCTGGTTGGCACTACTGCCAACGATCTCCTGGGCGATGGGGGGAGAGTGGTGGCTTTGGCCAATGGCCATTACATCGTTGGAAGCCATGTCTGGGACCATCCCGTCAGGAACATTGCCAATATCGGGGCAGTCCTCTGGTGCAATGGCACAACGGGCCGATCCGGTCCCATCGATCCCGAACAGGCACTCATTGGCACAATGGCGGATGATCGGGTCGGTGCCAGAGGCATTTTTGCGCTCACCAATGGGCACTACGTTGTGCCGACGGGCAATTGGAATTCCTCAGCTGGAGCTGTCACCTGGTGCGACGGGTTTACCGGGTTTGCCGGGGAGATCAACCCAGAAAATTCCCTCATTGGCAATACCGCCCGCGACTCCATTGGCGACGAGATCCGCATCACACCCGATGGAAACTATATCGCCATCTCAGAACTTTACTCTCATAACGGAATTGCTGGCGCTGGAGCAGTAACCTATGGCTTCGGAATTCGAGGAACCATCGGCCAGGTCTCCGAGACCAACAGCGTCTTCGGCACTGCCAATGGCAGCATTCGGGGAGTCCATTACGATCCCATCCGAAGCCGAATCTTTGTCGGGCGGGGCTCACCATCCGCCATTCTGGCTTTCCGCCCCACCCCGCTGGGAAAATTCCAGAGTATCGATCGTTCACCCAACTCCATCCGGCTGACATTGCCGCTCACTCCTGAACAAAAAGCTGGCATCGAATATGCCGGAATAATCCCCCCCTCCCAATGGCTGGCTCGATCTCGGCCCAGTCACAATCGATGGAGGTCTTGGCATTTTCATCGACACCGATGCCTCCCGACTCGCCCAACCTTCCGGATTCTACCGCGCCTATCCCCGCTGAATCTCATCTGGATCCCCTCAGAAGACCAAACACGGAACCCGCACAATAAAGGGACGGGCACTTTATTATTCTCGATTAAAGGGACAGGCACATATTTCCACTCGCCCGGTATCCTGGTGCAGGTCCATTCCTCAACTCGTTTTCACCCCTCGATGGCCTTTTCCAGCTCCTTTCCCCCAATCCCATCCCGCCATTTTTCAATAAAGGGACAGGCACTTTATTACTCTCGATTAAAGGGACAGGCACTTTGATATTGCCTGGTTGGAAGGAGTTCCCTGTCAGATTATGCGAGGCTTCCGCCGCAACTGGATCCGGCGCCGGCGGTGCAGCCAAAGCAATGGCTGGCAGTCACGATGGGAGTCTGAGCGAGGTCATCGGGATGAATGTCCCAGAGTTTTCGGGGTTGAGAGGAGAATGTCGGGAGATCGAGCATTTGATTGAAGTCACAGTCATGGACAGTCCCGGTCCAACTGACGCTTAAAGTATCCCTGCACATGAGCCCATGGATGGTGGAAGGGTTGAAGGAATTCTGAAGGAGATTCATGTAATCCGCCAGAGTTCCTTGATTTTTCAACCAGGATGCGAATCGAGCGATGGGCATATTGGTGATGGTGAGAAGTTTATGAAAGGAGATGTTGTAAGAATGCAGCAGGTGTTCTTTGTAGTCGGCTTCGAGTTTGGCCTGGTCGCCAGGCAGAAAGGCCCCATTAGGATTGTATACCAGGTGGAGATGACGGTTGGAGCCTTCCAATCCATAGGAGAGGGAATTCAGCAATTTGAGGGCCTCAATACTGTCATCGAAAACCCCTTGACCGCGCTGCTGATTGACATTGTCAGGCAAATAACATGGCATGGATGCGATGATGTCGACCTGATTTTCCAAAAGAAATGGAGCCACCCATTCATAACCGGGTTGGACAAGAATGGAGAGGTTGCAGCGGTCTATAATGGAAGCGTCAGGCAAGATGTCGCGGAGACCCAGGATAAAGTATTGAAAATCGGGAATCATCTCAGGCGCGCCACCGGTCAGATCGATACACGAAACCGGATACTTTTCAACCCAATCCAGAATGCGATCCACGGTCTGGCGGGAAATGATTTCCTTTCGAGCTGGACCGGCATTGACGTGACAATGCGTGCAGGTGAGGTTGCAGAGTTTGCCGACATTGACTTGAAGCACGCGCAGCCGGGTTCGATTCAGGGTGCAGCCACTTGCTGCGATGCGCGAAAGAAATGCATTTGTGGCTGTCACTTCAGGCTGGCAAGGAGATGTGAATGAGAGATTGGGAGAACTCCGGCATTTTGGGTGTTCATCAGTTTTTTCAGGATGCCTTCTTTGGATGACCGGGTGAGCAATAGATAGGCGAGATTGGAATCACCCCACCGCACGGACTGAAACACCTCATCGTCATAGCCGATCACGTTTTCATGGAGTGGGTCGGTGGAATCTGAACACGTGGGGTCTGAAGCGACAAGAAAATGAACAATGGCACCGCTGTATCTATAACAGGTAAGGGTGATACGACAATCTCCCCATTGAATCGCCTGGCACGCCACAGGAGGCAACTGACTGACATCAGAGGGGTTGGGTGCATAAGGAAAACCTTTAAAGTGACTGGTCATCAAGGATTGAATCTCATCCATGGAACTGACATAGCGGATAGTCCCAAGATTCTGAGGGCTCATCCAATCGGCCATGGCTTCATGCCAGCTTTGCCCATCCATTTTTTCAATGGAAACGATGTCAGCCTTTGTTCCACTCTGTGTTGGTTTAAACTGATTGAAAAGGAAAAGACTCAGAATGATCAATGCCGCCAACGGAAGGAAGAAAACTGAGGATGCGGGGAAAGAAAGGAAAGGACGTTTATAGCCCTGAGGTGGGGAGCTTGTGAGGATTCTGTTTTTGAGATCCAAAGGCACGGGAATGGAGTCGAAACACGAGCGCATGGCGTGATCAAATGACTGCTCCATTTCGAACCACTTCATCAATTGCGGATCCTTGTGCAATGCCTGAAGAGCTGGTTGAAAAAACGGGTCATCATCATCCTCAGTGCCAGGTCGATAGGTCGATAAAATGGATTTTATATCTTCATCATTCATTTTCGTGCGCTCCGGTTGTTCCTGTGGACGGGTTCAGTTTAAAAAATGGGGACAGTTCGTCCGATGCATCCAGATTCAATTCCAAAAATTTCTTAACCTGTGATTTGGCGCGTGACAGTCTGGACATGACGGTGCCGATGGGAACACCTAATATGTCCGCGATTTCTTTATAAGAGTTCTGATCGATGTAAAAGAGCACCAACGGCACCCGGTAAGTTTCATCCAGTTTGTGAACTGCATCCATCACTGAAGCCGCATCCAGCGTCATTTCGCTGTCCGGTGGCACCGACGCCCATTCTTTGTCCATTTCACTATTTTCCATGACTTGCAATCGCCCTTGTTTGCGCCGAAATCCGAGGAACTCACGATAGAGGGCAGTAAATAACCAGGTTTTGGCTTTACTGGAATCCCGAAGTTGTTCCCCTTTTCGTGCCCAGATCAGAAAGGTCTGTTGCGTGAGGTCGGCAGCATCACTGGCATCCCTGCACAGGCTGAAGGCGAAGCGGTAAAGCCCCTCATAATGCAGCTCAACTAATTTTTCGAATGCTTCTGCCGCCACGATCGATCCTTGAAAATGTGATATTCAGAGTGGGAATTTATTCCATAGAAATTGGAAAATGGAAAATATTCTTCTGTGGATCATGAGATTTTTGAAGTGTGAGGTGACGAGAAAGTGCCTTGGCAGAGTGGGGAAGGCGGGCTAAATTACCGGAACGGAGAAACAATTCCCACAGGTGAAACTAAAAATGAGGATTTGGCTGGTGATGATGATGGCAGCCCTGCTTGGGGAGCCAACGGTTTCAGCAGCGGGGACGCAACCCGCGGTCAGTGAGCCATGCGACCTGAGATTTGGGGGAACAGGTGATGAGGTTCCGGTGAGTTTCCGACGGCATGTCATTCCTTTGGCGAGCCGCCTTGGGTGCAGTTCCCGGGAATGCCATGGGTCGTTTCAAGGCCAAGGCGAATTGCGGCTTTCCCTTTTTGGTTATGACTTCGAGATGGATCACCAGGCATTGACCGCGGAAAATGATGAACGGATAGATCGGAACCATCCAGAAAACAGCCTCATTCTCAAAAAAGCCACACTTCAGGAGAAACACCGAGGAAAAAAACGGATGGATGTGGGCTCATGGGAATACAATGTATTTCTGAATTGGATCAAAAGCGGAGCCCACAATGACGCGGAAACCTCTGGGGCTTTTTTAAAGCTGGAGATCCTGCCATCCCAGATCCAGTTTTTGAGGTCTGGTGAGCTGGTGGAATTGAAGGTATTAGCGCATTGGGACAATGGGGATGTGGAGGATGTGACGGGGATGACAAGATTTCAGACGAATGACGAGTCGGTTGCGACTGTTGACAAGCGGGGCGTGGTGACAGCTGTGGGATCCGGGGACACACATATTGTTGCGTTTTATGACAATGGAGTGGCGCCGGTGGAGGTTCTGATTCCCTGGGATTCTGAGCTGGCCAGGAAGTATCCCGCACTGAGAACACGCACTGAAATTGACAGGCTGGTGCTGGCAAAACTATCCAGGTTGGGCATTGTCCCCTCTGAGGTTTGTGGCGATGAGGATTTTTTGCGCCGAGTGCGCCTGGACCTGACCGGAACACTTCCAACACCGGATGAAGTGATGCGGTTTCTGCATGATCCCTCGCCAGGCAAACGCCAGGCAAAAATTGAAATGTTGCTGAATACGCCTGAGTATGCTGCCTGGTGGGCAACCCGGTTATGTGACTTCACAGGCAATAACAACCAGCAGATGCCGGAGCGCAATTTCAGAAATGAATTCTCCACCCAATGGTGGGAGTGGATCCACCAGCGCATCACACAGAATGTCCCATATAACCAGATTGTCCGGGGCATCGTGTTGGCCAGCAGCCGATCATCCCCTCAGGAATCATTCGAAGTCTATGCCACCGAAATGAGTGGTTACCTTCAGAAAAATGAACCGGGTTCCTTTGCCGATCGCCCGTCCATGCCTCACTTCTGGGCCAGACGCAATGTCCGCACAGCCGATGAAAAAGCCCTCAGCATATCCCATGCTTTTTTAGGAGTCCGCATCGAATGCGCCCAATGCCACAAGCATCCCTTTGACCAATGGACACAGCAGGATTTTTCCCAGTTCAAGGACTTTTTTGAGCCAGTCCGGTTTGGCCGGAACCCTGCAGACAATCCGAAGCAGACTGGGAAATCTTACGCCTCAATTCTCGCCGAGATTGAAGAATCGACCGGGTATGACAGGAAAATGGGCACAAACAGGAAGGCGTTCGACGAGGAGATCAAACGCAGGGTGGCCATGGGTGAACCAGTTCCCTGGCAGGAAGTTTTTGTGGACCAGAGATTTTCCGGCAGTCCGACTCTGAAAAATCCGAATCAGAAGCGTCGCCTGAACACACGTGTGCTGACTCCCAAACTGCTCGGAGGTGAGGCAGTGATGCTGGCCACCTACTCCGACCCGCGGGAACCGCTGATGGATTGGATGGAGGACCGGGAAAATCCATATTTCTCCCGTGCTTTTGTCAATCGAGTCTGGGCACATTATTTTCATCGGGGGTTGGTTGAGCCAGCGGATGACATGAATCTGGCAAACCCATCAGTGAATGAACCACTGCTGGATTATCTTGCCGGAGGGTTCATCGAAAGCGGATTTGACATGAAATGGCTGCATCGTGAGATCCTGACGAGCGATACCTATCAGCGTTCGTGGAGACCCAATGATTCCAACAGGTACGATGAGAGGAATTTCAGTCGCATGATTCTCAGGCGATTGCCAGCGGAGGTCGTCCATGACGCCATTCAACAAGCCACAGCCCCCAGCTCTGAAATTTCACATATGCCAAGTAAAATTGACGGGCGGGCGATCGGGGTGAAATCCAGCATCCTCAGCGCGAATACCAGAAATGGCCTCGGCTACGCCCTGAATGTTTTCGGTAAACCCGAGCGCCTGAATAATTGCGATTGCGAAAGGAGCAATCAGCCCACTTTGCTTCAAACTATATACACGCGTAATGATCCGGATGTGCTGACAGCGGTCACTGGCAAAGAGGGACGCACATATCGTTGGGCGGACGAAATCCGCGAGCAACTCCGGTCATCCGCACCAGCTCAGAACAAACGGGCGGATCGAAAATCAATCCAATCGGAACTGCAAAAAGTGAGGGTGGCCTATCAGGACCACACAAAAAATAAACCGGTTCCGCCTGAGGATCCGGATCCGGCTGCCCAACAGAGGTATCGCAAGTCCATGCGACAGTACCAGAACCAGCTCCAGGCCCTGAAGGAAGAAAGGGATAACCTTGTATCCAGACTGGAATCCCCATCAGCGGATTCTCCCACTTCTCAGAATCAGGTGGCATTGGAAAAGGCAATCAATGAGGTATTTCTCCGAACATTGAGCCGCCTTCCCCTGAGTCATGAGTTTCAGAATGCGATGCATGACATTCATTCTGCTCCGAATGCGGCCGATGCATTGAGCGAATTACTGTGGGCGTTACTCAACACGAAGGAGTTTCTGGTCAATCATTGAGCCCGATGAGGGAACAGTCATGCAGCTGCTGACAGGTTTCACGGGATGAATTTCCACATCAGATATCCATGAAGAGAAAATTGGCGAAAAAAAGTTGTGAGCACTGGATCCAACCGGACGTATTGCGATGGGGTGGCCAGGCGTGATTTCATTCAGATTGGGGCCCTGATGGGGATGGGACTTGGGGTGAACCTGCCCATGTGGGAGTCGCTGAGAGCATCCACCCCAGACAGGTCGGGAAAAGCAAAATCTGCCATATTTGTGCGCTTGATGGGCGGTCCCAGCCACATGGATACCTTTGACCTGAAACCAGGTGCTCCTTCAACCCATCGAGGCGAGTTCAAGGAACGCAGCACCTTGGTGCCTGGCATCAGAATGTGCGAGCATCTCCCCAGATTAGCCAGGACCAACGACAAGTTTTCGGTGATTCGGGGAATTTCCCACAGCTTGGCAGCCCATGAGCTCGGTCAGAAATACCTGGCATCCGGAAATCGACCCATCGCATCGTTGCAATACCCTGCCTACGGAGCAGTTGTCGCGCGTGAAATCGGCAGTACCAATGCACTCCCGCCATTTATTGCCATTCCATCTCAATCTGACAATCCGACGGGCTATTTGGGAATGCAATATGGCCCATTTGAAACCGGCCGCACTCCACAAAAAGGGCAACCGATGCGGGTCCGCGGCCTGGGTTTGGAACAGGGCATGACCCTGGAGGATATTCAGCGGCGGCACAATCTGGTGCAGCGGTATGATACCGCTTTTGGGACACTCGCTCAGGAGGATAAACTGCTAGCTGGCATGGATGAATTCTCCCAAAAATCCTACCAGATGATCCGGTCCAGAGAAACACGCGAAGCGTTTGACCTATCGCGTGAACCAGAGAGTATCTCCTCACTTTTTGGGGAGAGCGGATTTTCTCAGAGTTGCCTTCTGGCGACGCGGCTTGTGGAGTCGGGGGTTCCGTTCGTCACAGTGAGCTTTGGAGGATGGGATACCCACCAGGACAACTTTTCCCAGTTAAAAGAGGACAATCTCCCTCAACTGGATGACGGACTGGGCGGTTTATTCGAGGCCCTGCATGCCAAAGGTTTGTGGGACAGCACTGTGGTTTTTGTGACGGGCGAATTTGGAAGAACTCCAAAGATCAATGAACGCGGGGGCCGGGACCACTACCCACGCGCCATGGTGGCCCTGATGGGTGGCGGAGGCATTCATGGAGGACAGGCTATTTGGCGAATCGGATGCAAAAGGGCGAAGGCCCCCAAAGACCGGATTTTCACACCCGACGACCTCGCGGCCACGCTTTACCGCTGTCTGGGCATCGACCACCACAAAGAGTATCTCACACCCACAGGTCGACCCGTGATGCTGGTCCGCAACGGCAACCCCATTCAGGAACTGCTCGCCTGAACCAATCTCCGCCTGCGGGACACCTGGGCTTCATAAAATCCCAGACCCAACTGGCACTATCCCAACACAGAATGGCCTGGAGCAAACCAGCATAGATCCAGATTCAACTCCAAAGCAGGAATGGACCACTCCGATATCCAGATCGCCGGGATCAGGTTCAAGGCTGCGTATTGGCACCGAATCGAAGCTTATAATAATTGCTGAATGTGCGTATAAACCAGGGATACTCGAGGATAAACTCGTTCCTGTTCATTGGCAGGACGATGTGAGCCGCTGGATTGCCTGACACCGCTGGAAACTCAACCCAATTCTGACCTGCGTCAGATCCCGGATTTAAACGGAGAATCTGGACCAAACCAAATGGCCTGGATTCATTGTCCGCCTGGAGAATGGCATAACCAGCCAGTTCATTGGATGCAGAATCAGATGTGAGGGGGAGCCGGAAATTCCAGTTCTCCTGGAAGTAGTCTATTCCAATCAATTGAAATGCATCTCCATCCACCAGATTTTCCATGGTCGATTCGAGTGTCCCTACTGGAATAAACCGGTAAACATTTTCACCTGTTTTCGGATCAATGACCAGATGGTGTGCCGTAGATTCAGATGAGGTGGAAATCGGAATCCTGGCCAATACCCGGGTTTCAGAATCAAGTTTCAGCCGAACACCATTCCTGGCATCCATATAAGAGAAAGTTTTCTGGACCACCACTGGACCTGCCGGAGTCGGAGGGCCTCATCAACTGGCTGTGGATCCGAACCCTCATCCACTTTCTCAAACCCCAGACCCGTAACCAGCATGGGCAATGTCACTCTAAGTGCCCCCTCCCAGGTCGGATGCATCCCGTCAGGCAATAACAATGCCGGGTTGCGGGGATCTGCCGCCAATACCCGAAACCACTCGGCTTCCATATCAATCAGAAGCAGGTTGCGCCCGGCCGCAACAGTGCGGAAATTCTGATGATACTCGGCCCACCGTGGGCGGGTTTCCAGGTAGAAGCCCGCCTGTGGCGAATTCATCACCATCAGCACAACTTCGCATTGCGGCAGATCCGACTGGATGGCGTCGATGATTCTTTCCAAGTTGCTTCGTGACTCAGCTGGACTGAGATTGTGTTCGGGAGCGCCTTCATTGGCGGCGTATTCCATCAGAACCGTATCAGGCCGATGTTGGATTACCCTCTCCTGCACAAATTGCAAACCCCGCCGGGTAATGGATCCGCTCTCCCCACTATTAATCACTTCCGCCTGCCCGGGAAACTCTACCTGTAAATAATTTCTGAATTGTTCAACCCAGGGCCCATGCGAGGTCAGACTCGTTCCATAACATACAATTTTCTGAACCTTTCCTGAACGGAGATTATCAGCCAGCTGACTCGACTCCACCCGTCCGATAAGGCATCCACATAATATGAGATATAAACTGCTCATCGCCCATATATTGCCAACATGAGAACCCCGGTTTATATATAATAAATTCACAGCACTCATAATATACAATTCTAAAGCTTATATCAAAAAGGCTATTTTCAAAGGCGACCACCAAGGCATTTACAGAACAGAATTAGAGAAACGAACCGCTCTCTCCAGATCCGGGTCAAAGAAAGCCGCGAAAAATCAGCTGTCAGATAACTGGATCGAATATACATAAAGGACGACAGACCGCAACGGAAAATTTATGGGCGATCCAGGACCAGAGATATCTACCCCGTGGTATTGACGAATCACCCTTTTATCGGACGATGAGGAGGTTGTCATAAGGATTTTTTTCATGCACAGTAGGCTGATGAACTCACATGTGGACTGGAGTCGATTGCCACAGGCGGCTGGTTTGTGCAGCCTGGATGAAGCCGCGCGAACTGGCCTTTCCGTGGATGCATGCGTCAGTCGAATGAAACGCTATCATTTTGTGTGGCATCGACTTTGGAGGATATTTCTTGCCCGTCTGACGAATGAACCGGTTTATGAAGTGAAGATGGTCTTCAGCCATCACGCATATCTGAGTTCTGAGAACCAGAATCTGGTGAGGAATCGGATAACCGAGATGCGCCACCCGCCACTGGGATTGGATAAGGTGCCGGATGATCACCTGGAAATTCTCATGGACGAGATTGAATCAGTGCCTGCCATTCACGGGGTGATATCCGGTGTTTACAGTGTGGTGGTTCCGGAGTTGATCCGGGCAGTTGAAGCCCATGTCACGGATTCCAATCCATTGGCCGATGCCCCGGGAATCCGTCTGGCTCGAATCATGCTGATGGACCTGGAGAATATAAAGCGCTGTGGTGACCAGTTACTGGCCGCTTTTCAATTGGCTATAAATACAGATGCACAAATGCCTGGCTGGATTGCCAACCTGAGGAATTGCTTAAACCAGGCACGTGGGATATGCGGTCAGGCTGCCCATCCGGATCCTGCTCCCATTGCCGGGCGCCTCACCTCAAAAAGTCAGGTGATATATAATAAATCACCGCGCCGGGACCACCGGTTTCCGGATCCTTATAATATGGGGGTCCATGCTGAGGCATATCTTTATAACGAATCCTATTCTCCAGTCTCTAAAACTCTGATGATGTATTTCAAGAGATTGAGAGAAATAGATGTCCCGGAAATGATGGCATCCATCCTTATTGAATCACCTGGTCGGGATGCCGGATATTACCGCGACATGACGCGTCAACTCTGGGATGAAGCCCGGCATGCCATCATGGGTGAGGTTGGTTTCCATAAACTCGGGATTCACTGGCCTGATTGGGTTCGTGTGAATTTCACCTGGTCACTGGGTCTCAATGAGCAGCTTACACCCCAGGAACGTCACGCGGTTTTATGGTTCATTGAGCAGGGCCTGATGAATAAAACCGGAAAAAGATATGAATGGGAAGTGGCGCGATTGTCGGGAGATTCCCTGGCTGCCTTATTCCAGGATTATGACTGGGCAGATGAAGTTCTGCACGCCCGAATTGGAAGGGATTGGTATGTGAAGGATTTTTCAAGTCTTGAGGAGGCATCCCATTATGGAAGTGACTGCTGGTCCAAGGTGGTGTCCAACTGGGACCAATGGGCTGCCGAGGGGCTCACTCAGCATCAAAATTGGTGGCCGGGCCTATATAATGAGTTTTGCCGGCTCCATGGCATCGCTCCCCACCCGGATGAATCCGGATTTTGCC
>JAJOIW010000202.1 GCA_021209225.1 Verrucomicrobiota bacterium | reverse complement strand
GATGCGGTCGGTGCCGCTCGGGTGATCGGAGCGGGTCATGACAGTTTGACAGAACTTTGAGGTGACGTCGGCAATTCTCTGGTCATCGGTGGCCACGATGACATCGGTGAGGCGGGCGGATTTGCGGCATTGTTCGACCACGTGTTGGACCAGAGGCTTACCAGCAATCAGGTGCAATGGCTTGCCAGGGAATCGGGTTGAGGCAAATCGGGCAGGAATAATTCCCAGGGTTTTTCTTTTCATGCTGAGTGGATGATACACCAGGAGTCAATGCGTGGAGGGCAGAAAAAAGACCCTGCAAAAGGGTCATGACCAGGGATAGAGATGACTGTTAAGAGCAACAACTGGTGAGGTGTGATTTCAGGGTTTTTAATAGACGTCGCGCAGGTAGCGATGATCGGCTTTGAGAGCTTTCATGTATTCCTCAACACCATCCGGAGGCAGGTGACCAAAATCGGCGATGACTTTCTGGAGCATATTGTCCACATCCACTGCCATGCGTTTGGCATCTCCGCAGACGTAGAGAATCGCACCATTCTCCAACCAGTTCCAAAGTTCCTGACCACTTTCGTACATCCGGTTCTGTACGTAAATTTTTTCATCCTGGTCTCTGGAGAAGGCGGTATCGAGTTTAGTGAGGAGGCCGGAAGCCAGCCAATCATTGAGTTCTTTCTGGTAGAGGAAGTCGGTGGCCTGGTGTTGATCACCGAAAAACAACCAGTTTTTTCCTGAGGCGCCAGTGGCCTCCCGGTCCTGGAGGAAAGCGATGAAGGGGGCGATACCAGTTCCTGGACCGACCATGATGATTGGGGTGGTGGGATCCGCTGGAAGACGGAAAGTTTTTGAAGCCTGAATGAATGTGGGAACCGAACCCCCATCTGGGATTCGATCTGCCATGTAGGTGGAGCAGACGCCTTTTCTCTGGCGTCCATCCACAGTGAGTGAAACGACACCCACGGTGAGGTGGATCTGATCCGGGTATTTGCGCGGGCTGGAGGCGATGCTGTAGAGTCTGGCCTGGAGTTTTCCGAGCTGGTCGAACAAGTCATCGGGAGTCACATTTTTGAGGGGGTATTTTTCGAGGAAATCGACGATGTCCCTGTCCTCAGTGAGCTGATTCAGAGCCACCTTATCATTGGCAATGCTTTCGAGCTCCGGGTATGGACCCACACGTGCGGCCCAGTTTAAAAATTTTTTACTGACTTTGCTGATATTGAAGTCTTTGAGGAGGCGATCAAAAACTGTGGAGGTGTGACCATCGGCATCGGTGGAGGCTGGGAGCCATCGATGCCCAATTTGTCCAGAAGCAATTGGGTCAATTCCGGACAGTTCTGAGGAACGACCCCAAGAGAATCTCCACACTCATAGCTCCATCCGGAACCATCAATGCTGAACACCACGTGACGGGTATCTTTGCGCGACCCGGCACCATTCAACCGGTAATTGCCGCGATAGGGAGCAGGAAAGGGATTCTTACGATTGTATTCCACTTTAATAACTTATTATTTTATGACGGATTGACTGACCGGGTGACATATTCGCCGCAGATTGTGAGGCGATGCCATCGTGGGTCGTGATCATGGCTGGCTGGGACGTGTGATGTGGCCCCATGCCAATCGGCCAACCATATTCCATATTGGCCGACGAAGGTCAAAGCATCTTTTTGTTTCATTGAAATCTCAATGGGGCACGGGGAAGGCAAGATCATGAGATGGTGGAGAATGGGCTGGAATCCAATTATCGCCACGACGGGGAGCGATGGTTATGGGACCAGTCAAAGGACTGGCCACGGACGGGGTGGGAACTCAGATCCATATCGGAAACATGCGCCTGCCCCATCAGGAAATCCATGATCTGTCGGCGCAGCATCTGGAATTCGGGCAAGCCAGAAATGGAACTCAAAGTTCGGGGCCGGGGAAATGGGACAAAAAACCCGGGGCCCAGTGTGGCCTGGGGACCGCGAGTGAGCGGGAAAATTTTATCGGCCATCAGAATGCCTTCATCGAGATCGTTGGTCATCATGACGATGGTTTTCCCTGTGGCGCGAAGCAGATGGGCGAACTGGTGCTGCAGGATAGGCTTCCACGAGCGATCCACGTTTTCAAATGGCTCATCGAGAATGAAAACGTCCGGAGATCGGGTGATACTCATGACCAGACTGAGTCTCAGCCGAGTCAATCCATCCAGTGTGCCAATAATTTCCATTTCTCTGCCCAGCAATCCTGCGGCGTCCAGGATGAGGGGAAGGTCCCCCTGGAAATCATTTTTTCCGGCTGTCTGCTGAAGAGCATCGAATATGGTGGACCACTCGAAATCCGGAAAAGCGGACTGGAGGCGGTCCACCCTTTTATCGTGGGGACTGACTGCCCTGCCCTGAAGGAGAACAAACCCATCATCAGGTGTTGTGTCGCCTGCAAGCAAGGAGACCAGGGTCGACTTTCCGGACCCGCTGAATCCTGTGATGACAACAAACTCTCCCTCTGGCACTTCGAGATTGACTCCCTTCAACACCGTCCGCCGATCAACCCCTTCAACGCCATATGCCTTTGACAACTCAATAATTTCTACAAATGCCATAACCAACCTCCGAAAAACAGTATCCCAAAAGCAGGCGTATGGGAAAATCACCACCCATTGTTCGGGATATTGCCATGCAGGATGGAACAGCAAAATTAGTACCAGAAATGAGTGACGCACCAATTTTCCGGATGGCAGGTCGGGTGGCATCCGGAATCAACCACCCACCACAATCCAGTCCGGACAGGCGGAGGCGCCCGGCGAAAACTATGAATGAATCTTCCAGGATATATGAATGGAAAATAACTTTCCGGCTTGTGAATCCGGGACAAATTTTTCTCCGGCAAGGACTGCCTATGGGTTCAAAATTACCAGATGGTCAAATATGAACAGGTGGCATGCTGAAGAGATCAGAGGCCACTGGGTTGATGAATAAACGTCCATGGGAGTTGGAAATGTTGACTGAGCTGGTGAGCCAGGGCTTTGACGCCGAATGTTTCCGTGGCGTAATGGCCTCCATAGAGAACATTGAGCTGGAGTTCCTGAGCCAGCGCGAAAGTCCAGTGTGGGCCTTCGCCGGTGATGATAGTGTCGACACCTTCGGCGGCCAAACTTGCGATTTCCGATCCAGCTCCACCGGAAACGATGGCGATATACTGGCACAGCTCCGGACCGAATCGGAGCGCATGGACCGGAGAATCGACCGCCTTGGCCAGACGGGATTCCAATTCCTGTCTTGGGAGAAAGTCATGGCAACGCAAGCCGAGCGGGATGCCTTTGATGGGGGGGGCATGGGATGGGATTCCGCAGATTCAAGGCATGCACCAGGCAGGCATTATTTCCCAGTTCCGGGTGGACATCCAGGGGGAGATGGGAACTGGTAGAGGGCCAGATCGTTCTGAATCAGGAGCCGGGCGATTCGAAAAGTTGGACCAGTCCATGGGATGCGGGGTGTCCAGAAGAGCCGTGATGAACAATTAATAAATCCACATGGAGATCGATGGCTCTCTGAATGACGTGCAGACTGGCATCGACGGCGGCACCGATGTGAGTGACCTTTCCACTGTTTTCGACCTGGAGTCCATTCACAGCGCCTTTATAGTCCTCGATGCCTGTCGGGTTGAGCAGGGATTCACAATGGCCGACGATGGACCGCAGATCAACGTTCTCGCGAGATGGTTGCATGGATTGCAGTTTAATGAAGCAGGCTGCAAAATTAAACAAGGGATTCCTGATTTGGGATGAGACATCTCACCGCTTGTTTGATCCATTGCGAACAGGTAGATTGTGACCATCCGAATCCTATGAGTACGATGAAACCAGAAAATACGGCCGTTTCCAGGGGGGATCGGCGCCAGTTTGTGAAGGCATCCACTTTGGCGACATTCAGTGCGATGCTGGGAATGGACATTCCTTTTGGTGGGCTGATTCCCCAAGGTCTGACTCCAGTGGCCTTGGGCCAGGATGAGGTGGTGCAGGAAATGGATCTGATTCACAAACCGGGATTGCGGGTATTGAATCTTCGGCCTGTCAATATGGAGACTCCAGCTCTGTTGCTGGATGACGAGATCACGCCGAACCAGCGACATTTTGTGAGAAACAATGGATTGATGCCGGAGAGGGCTGGTCAGGGATCGCTTTCGGGGTGGACATTGGACATTGATGGTGAAGTGGAGAGGCCGATGAAACTCTCGATGGATCAGCTGCAGTCGGGGTTCAAGGTGGTGGAAGGTGCCTATGTATTGGAATGCGGCGGCAATGGGAGGGCGGGCTTTTACCCACCTGCTCCGGGAAATCAATGGACACTGGGGGCGGTTGGATGTGCTTTGTATAAAGGAATCCGGTTGCGCGATGTGTTGCTGCACGCTGGACTCAGGAATTCGGCAGTCTACATCGGATACTATGGTGAGGACATTCACCTGAGCCGGGATCCATCGAAGGTGGTGATTTCCCGGGGTTTTCCCATATCGAAAGCCTTGGATGAGCATACATTACTTGCCTGGGAAATGAATGGGGAGCCGCTGCCTGCGGTGCATGGATTTCCACTGCGGCTGATTTGCCCGGGATGGCCGGCTTCCACCAGCGGGAAATGGTTGAAGCGCATCACGGTCCGGAATGTGGTTCACGACGGGGAAAAGATGACGGGCCATTCTTACAGGATGCCCAAATACCCAGTCGCACCCGGGACAGATGTGCCAGCTCAGGACATGGAAATCATCTCAGAAATGCCGGTGAAATCGATCATCACTTTCCCTGAAACCGGAATGGAAGTGCCACAGAACCAGGAAGTGCCACTCCGCGGGCATGCCTGGAGTGGATCGGGAAATATCTCAGCCATGGATGTGTCCATAGACTTTGGTCAGACCTGGAAACGAACTGAGCTGAAGGCTCCGCGCAATAAATTCGCCTGGCAAAGATGGAATGTTGGCATTCAGTTCCCGGGTCCGGGGTATTATGAGGTGTGGGCCCGAGCGACAGATGTCACTGGTGCGATGCAGCCAATGGTTGTGCCTGGATGGAATCCTCGTGGGTATTTGAATAATGCGATGCACCGGATTGCCATCAAAGTAACCGCCTAAGCCATTGCACAGATGAAATCATGGAGAATATTCAGACCGGCCCTGATTGTCCTGGGCGTGGTGATTCTGCAGGGGATCGGGCAGGAGGCGGGGCGTCAGGATGGGATATCCAGAGGTGGTTCCCCTGCCCTTGCCCCTGAGTCTCAGGGTGATGTGATATTCGGTTTGAAGCCTGGGACGGGACGGGAATATGTATTGGGCTATTGCATGCCCTGCCACTCGACAACTCTGGTCGCTTCGAATCACATGTCGCGCGAGCGGTGGGATGCGACCATTGACACCATGCAGATAAAAAACGGGATGACTCCCATTCCGCCGGACATCCGGGATCGGATTCTGGATTATCTGGAGGTGGCTCAACGGGTGGATGACCCAGGGCTCAACGCATCCAGGAAGTCCCCCTGGGCATCCCCACTCTACAGGCCGAACCCCCTGTGGTGAGCACTCATGTGTTGAGCCTCTGGACGAGTTCCTCGCGTGAATGCTGCAGGAAATGGTTGATTTCCTTCATTTTAAACCCACGCACCATGGGGCGGATAGTGGAATCGATGAATTGCATCTGTGGTTTCGATTCAACCATTTCAGTGAGTTTGGTTTCCAGACCTTTGAGGTTGCCCCGGCGGGCCAGATCGATGAGATCGTCCACGTATTGGACACATTGAACACAGACTCTGCCCGGGATGGATGAGATTTCAGCATCGGAACGGTTGGAGTCCGTGCCAAGGGCCCGGTCCGTGGCGGGAGAATTCTCATATTCCCAATCAATGTGGAGATGTTCGTGGATGGTCTCCAACAACAGCGATCGCCTCACAGGCTTGGGAATGAAGTCCGTGGCCCCGGCATTCAGTGAATCCTGACGATTCGACGCGAAGGCCGAGGCAGAAATGGTGATTATCACCGGATGGTAGGGATTTTCCGGTTCAGTGGACGCATCCAGGGCACGGATTCTCCGGGTGGCTTCATAGCCATCACAGCGTGGCATTCGCAGGTCCATCAGGATGAGGTCCGGAAGTTCTTTCAGGTAGATCCGGACTGCCTCCTCCCCGTCTTCGGCTTCAATTGTGACAAACCCCAATGGGGTCAATAATTCTTTGAGGATAGCCCGGTTTTCGGATTTATCATCCACAATCATGATTTTGCGCCTGGGGCCCAAATAGCCGACAATTGTTCGCGGGTCATTGGCCGCCTGTTTTGCCGCTTCGACCTTTTTCGCATCCCGGATGCCTGGCCCCATCCAGTGCATGGTTGAATCGGCCGGATTTGGTGTCAGGCCGGTGGCTTTGGGGAGATCGATTTCGAAGTAGAATCGGCTGCCTTTTCCGACTTCGCTTTTGACCTTGAGTTCGCCACCGAGCATTTGCGTCAATTTCCGGCTGATGGCGAGACCGAGGCCAGTGCCTTCGGTCATGCGATCGACGCGGCCGACCTGTTGGAACGGGGAGAAAATGGATTCGAGATGTTCATTGGGTATTCCATGTCCCGTATCGATGACTTCAAATCGGATTTTTTTCTCATGGAATTTGGCGGTGAGCAGGACTTCCCCATGATCTGTGAATTTGACCGCGTTGCTGAGGAGGTTCATGAGAATCTGCCGGAGACGACTGTCATCTCCATGCACGGTGTCAGGCAACCCCTCACCTTTAATCAATTTGTAAACAATTTTTTTCTGACGGGCACGCTAGTTCGATGATCCGGCTCAGGTTATCGAGGAGGTCATGCAGGGAGAAATCGGTGGGATGCAGCTCCATTCTCCCAGCTTCGACTTTTGAGAGGTCCAGAATATCGTTGATGAGGCTGAGCAGATGCTCACCGCTCCTCAATATCACATTGACACCTTCTGCCTGTTTGGGAGTGAGATCCGGATTCTGTCTTAAAATCTGGGCGTAACCGAGGATGCCATTGAGTGGGGTGCGCAGCTCGTGACTCATATTGGCGAGGAAAGTGGATTTTGCCCGGTTGGCGGATTCGGCGACTGCCTGCCGATCTTTGAGGTATTGGATCATATTCCGGATGCGGGCTTTCATCTTTTCGTAACTATCCGCAAGTTGACCGAGTTCATCCTCGACCCGGACTGGGATATCGGTTTCCAGATCCCCTTCGGCAATTTTATCTGTGGCTGCGACGAGGGCACGGATGGGACGTGTGAAGCCACGTGTGATCCAGAGGGTGGCTGGCACCACGATCACCATCATGATAAGGACGAGAATGACAGTCAGGCGACGCAGGTTTGTCACGGCTGACAGGACATTCTGCATGGGCACACTGCGGATGAGGATCCAGTGCCGGCTCTCATCGGTTTCATCAAAGTAAACGCGCTGTGCGGCGACCACCTGATTGTGTGCCCGATCAAAAAAAACTTCCGTATCCGCATTATTCAAGCGTTGGAGGAGTTCCGGGAAATCAGTTTTCCATGACATGCCTTTATGGCCGGTATGAGAACAGAGGATGCAGTCCTGATCCGGATGCAGCAGGTAGTCCCCACCGGGCAGGCCGACAAAAGCATTCTCATAATCCCCGGTACTTGAGGCAAATTCCTCGTTGTGCGAGACCAGCCGTTGAAAGAATTCCTGGGCATTGATTTCAAGTCTCATGAAGTAGGGGGAGTCATTGGATCCCCGCGAACTGCGTCGGGGATCACTGTTGGTGCGGAAGATGAGACGATTGACAGCCCAAATATGGATGACTGGTGTAATGGGTTGGATAATTTGGCCAAGCATATCTTTTGCCGGGACGACATCGCTGATAAAGGTGCCGGGAATACCGTTTCCAATAATTGGCTGAACCCGTCCCGAGGGATTTTTGATGCGATTCTCAAAATTGTCCCGCATCCGGTCGAGGAAGGCGAGAAACTCCACATATCCCATATCCTGAAGGAAATCCGGGGCATGTTCGGGTTGCCGGGGTGTCCAGTTGTATGGAACTTTGGAGTCGATGAGAAATCCTTCTATGTGAGCGCCCTGGCTGGAGACATAGTCAATAGCTCTGAAAAGAGTGGGGCTGTTGATCATTTCCCGGAGGGCTTGCCGCATGGTGACCGACTGCTGGGTGTCGATGTTGGTTTGAAGAACCTTGAGGAGTCCACTGAGCATGGTGCCTCCAGCCGCGGAATCGACCTCTTCTCCATCGGCCTCGCCGGGTGCCTGGGGAGGCGATGGAGTCTGGCTACGCCCACCAAAGGAGCGTTGCTCAAAATTGCGGAAAGCAAAACCCATGGTTTCCTGAACAAAGCGCAATTCGCTTTTGATGCGTTGGGAAATCAATTCGTTGGAGAGTTTGAATTCCCGGACGGTTGATTTCTGCAAGGTGCGCTGGAACCAGAAATTCCCAATGACCGAGCTGATGAGGATAGGGAATACAGCCATACAAAAGATCATGACGATCAGTCGCCGCTGGAGACTGGAACGGAAAAAAGATGAGAACTGAATTCGTCTCATCCACGAGGTCTTCTGATTTTGGCTCATTTGTTGTGGCTCAGTTGGATGTGATCAATAAATAAACTCGAGCATAACTGAATAAACATCGGCCGGGGATTTGATCCGGGTTGATTGAGTCTATTATTCCCGCAGTACGGGCACATTTCAAAATTGAGGTGAAGAAAATTATTTTGAATGGAGCGATTCGACCCCGTCCCAATCTTCCGGGACGCCATGGACCATGAGCTTGGCCGAGCGCTCCAGGTAGATACGGGCCGAGCGATCATCCGGATTGGAGCGGAGAACCGAATTGAAAGCGACACCCGCTTCGGCAAAATGGCGCTGATAGTAGAGGTTGATCCCTTCTTCAAAGCTGGCTTTGGTCTGATCTTTGAGGGCGATGGTATCCGGGGAATCGGCGTCATAGACTTCAAAGACATTGACCCTGGTCTGGCGGCCTTTGACTTTGACGGAGTCGAGGTATCGGGTGCGGAAGTCGTGTGGGTTATGGAGTTTATTGAGGGTGGACTCACTGATGATGATTTGTGCTCCGTAGATGCGGGTGAGGCCCTCCATACGTGAGGCGAGGTTGACATTGTCGGAGACGACAGCTCCCTGCATGCGTTCCATTTCCCCGACGATTCCAAGCACCAGTTCGCCAGTATGCAATCCATATCCAACCCGGATGGGCGGGATGGTGGCGTTTTCATTCATGCATTCCTGAGCCAGCACCCGGGACATGCCTATGGCGGCCCTGAGTGCGTCATCCGGACAGGTGGGGAACAGCGCCATGATTCCATCCCCATAATATTGGTCAATAAATCCATTTTTCTGCCGGATCACTGGCCCGACGAGGCTGAAGTAGTCGACCACGAATTGAAAATTCTGATTGGCATCCCATTTTTCCGAGAGGGTTGTCCAGCCGTGGATATCCGCAAAGAAAACCGTCATCTCCATCTCGACGTGGTCGCCGAGTTCGATCTGTACGAAGTCCTGTTTATTGAGGAATGTGAGGAATTGATCCGGGAGGAATTTGCGGTAGATGGCGTTGAGTTTTTCGAGTTTGTGTGTGCGCTGGATTACTTGTTCTTCGAGTTTTTTCTGGAGTGTGCTGAGAGTGATCTGGGTTTTGACGCGGGCGAGCACTTCGCTGTGTTGGAACGGTTTGGTTATGTAATCGACGGCGCCGGTTTCAAAGCCTTTGACCTTATCCGCTGTCTCCGAGAGGGCGGTCATGAAAATGACAGGGATGGCGCTGGTATCGGGATTGGCTTTCAGGCGACGGCAGGTTTCAAATCCATCCATGCCGGGCATCATGACATCCAGGAGTATGATATCGGGACGGGCATACTGGATCTGGTCGATAGCGCTCTCCCCATCGATCGCCACTAGCACCTCATAATTGGCATTGGTCAGAACTTCCTGCAGCACTTCGAGATTGGTGGGCGTGTCGTCCACGATCAGCACAGTTCCAACCATTTTTTCATTCCGATCCAAATCCATGATTCCGGTTTTCCGGATCATCCTAGCAGACCCACCCCCAGGATTCAAAATATCTTATGCCCGGAGATGTTTTGTTGCTTCAGGTGGTTCTCCCAACTATACTGCTCCCAATCCAGTCAATTTTTATAATCCGGCACCGGAACTGATTTGATGGGTTCATCCTGCCTGGGAGGAATCGGGATAGGTTTGAGCTGGGAGGGCTTGCAATACCTGAATAAAAAGCGACGGATGAAATGTGGATCTGGAACCTGTTTACCATCCGGCGGAACATATCGCACCGCAACAATAAGGAATGGGCATGATTGTTGTCATCTCGGACACACACGGATTAGTCAGACCTGAGATCTTTCCCCACCTCAAGGGGGCGGAGTATATCATTCATGCTGGCGACTTTGGAAGTGAGGAGAATTATCTCTATTTTAAAAACTGGGGACTTCCATTTTATACAGTGCGGGGGAATGTCGACCGCGGGGGATGGGCGTATAGTTTGCCCCAGACCAACCATGTGCAGATATTGGGATTGAATATTTACATGGTGCATAATCTGAATGAGCTGGATGTGGTGCCGGAAGCTGCGGGGATTGATATGGTGATATCCGGGCACACCCATGAGCCGCGGGAGGAAATTATCCGGGGAGTTCAATACCTCAATCCCGGGAGCGCTGGACCGAAGAGGTTTCAACTACCTGTCAGCCTCGCGACCATTCACAAAAATTCCCCTGATTCGGCAGCACACCTGGTGGTGAAGATACATACATTGCTCCATGATTGAGGAATGGATCCGGCGAACTGGTTCAACCGAGAATAATGGAGGATTTACCGGACTGCTTGGCCTGGTAAAGCAAGGTGTCGGCAATTTGAAATATCTGTGAGCTGTTGAATCCACCTGGAGGGACCTGGGCACATCCCATGCTGACAGACAGCCGGGAATTCCCCGTGGAACGATGAAGATGAGTTGTCAGACTGGCATGGATCCGGCGTGCCCAATCGCGGGATTTCTCCGCGGAGGATTGATAACTCAGGATGGCGAATTCATCCCCGCCAATACGAAACCCCTCGTCACCCCGCCGGATGGAATTCGCCAAAAATTGGCCAATCTCCTCCAGCACCCAATTTCCAAAGGCATGTCCCCAGGTGTCGTTGACATATTTGAAATTATCGACGTCGACGAGAATGAGCGAGATGAATTCTGTGGATTCCCCGTTTCTCTGACTCAGGTTCTCGAGTGATTTCTGATAACCACGATAATTTTTGAGCCCGGTCAATTCATCGTGATAAGCGAGGGAATTCCAGATTGGGATGGGCCTGGAATGCTCCGATTTCCACCTGAACGGAAAAGAATCGATCGAACCCGACTGCCAGGGATTTAATCAGCAACCGGTCCGTCTGAAAGCGTCCTTCGCCATCGGTGGAATCCGGTTTCATGGATTT
>JAJOIW010000038.1 GCA_021209225.1 Verrucomicrobiota bacterium | reverse complement strand
CACTCATCAACAGAGACTCCTGGTATGAAAGCCGGAACGGAATGGCTTCCCGGATCTTCATGTATGTGTATACCAACGCGTGGACCTTCTCTTTCTGCCGTGACGGGGTTTGGCATAAATGTCTGTGACAAGATCAGATTTTTTTCACATGATCCCACTATGAATGACTTCAGAGGACATTTGTATATGTGGGGAATTTATTTGGGAATTTTGTGGATTGGGACAGAATTTGTGTCCGCTCAGGAAAAATCTGCGAATGAACCGGGCACTGTTGAACCCTATCACAGAGTGGTTCTTCTCTCATTGCCCGACACCACCCCCAATCCCGAGGATGTGGTTTTCAAGACCATTTCCAATGAATCGCCTCTGATTGTGCCCTACGGGAAAAACTTCATCCTCACCGATGTGCTTTATTCCAGTGAAGTGGATTTCCTGATCACATCCACCGCGAGGCTTCCCCTGGTGACAGGAGACATACGGTTATCCGCCACAACCGGCAGTTCCAGCTCCGGAAGCATCGAGGCCCCGGATGGCTTCATATTTGAGAATGTCTCCATTCCCGGCAGCAATACCACAACCGATTCACTGGAAATCACCTTCTCAACCATTTCAGCATCCCATATGCAGCACATCAGCTTTAAAACCGGCATTCCATTTCCAGCCGGGGCGCGGATCAGCCCGGGGACAACCCCACTCACCACCCGGCTCCCGGACCACGTCTCACTCATCGGATTCCTCAAATCCCCAGAACCATCGTTCTCAAGATCCGAGGTCGAAAAACTCCTTCAGGACGTGCTGAATAAAAAGTGACTCATACGGGTCCCGAGTCATTCCCGGCGATCGTTATAGGTTTTATTCCACTGCCGGATACTCGGGGTTTTCTGACCTATCGTATCAATCAATTGATCCACTTCCGCGGGAGTTCTCGTGATCCGGGGCGTCAGGAAAACCATCAACTCCACATCGCGTTTGACTGTATCCTTCTTTTTAAACATGTAACCCAATATCGGAATGTCACCAAGTATCGGGACCTTTCTCTGGAGATCCGATTGCTCCGCCTGGATGATGCCACCAATGAGGACGGTTTGATTATTGCGGACCTGAAGGTCGGTCCGGAAATTCCTGGAATCCAGAATGGCTGCCCCGAACAGAGTCTCACCAGGTCGGATATTCGATGATTCAACCCGGATCTTCATGGCGATCTCCTGGTCGTTATTGATTTGTGGGGTCACCTCGAGAATGATACCGACCTCCCGGTAGGAAAAGCTGTCATTCCGGCCTTGAGGCACATTCAGACTGCCGGAAATAAATGGAA
The DNA here is from genome assembly GCA_021209225.1 of Verrucomicrobiota bacterium. Lineage (GTDB taxonomy): Bacteria > Verrucomicrobiota > Verrucomicrobiia > Limisphaerales > JAJOIW01 > JAJOIW01. The sequence continues at coordinate 10,139 of JAJOIW010000038.1, read as the reverse complement.
CCTGCGATCCGACAAAAAGCCTTCCCAGTTCATTGTCGGCCACATTGATTTGTGGCTCGGCCAGGACCGAACCATTGGCATTTTTCCGAAGAAACTGCACCAGCAGGTTGACATTGACATTGGCATCGAGGACGCCGGTGCTGGAGTTACTGCCAAAGATATTTGAGAAAGTATCGCCCAGTGTGCCGGTGGCTGAACCAAGAAAGGCACTTTCAAAATCTTCGGCCTCAAAGCTGTCGGTATTGTTCGCAGCCAGACGGACCCCGAATTTATCCCGGAAATCCGACGAAACCTCCAGGATGCGCACTTCAATCAGGACCTGTGGGGTTGGGGCATCCAATTCCTTAATCAGCTTCATGACCTGGGGAAAGAAGTTCATATTGGATGTGATCACCAGGGAATTGGTGCGCGGGTCCGGGACAATCCGGACGCGTCCCACGAGTTCACTGACCGGGCGGGTTGTGGTTGTTCCAAAGCGGTTATTGTCCTGTTGACCTCCCAGCCAGGGAAAATAGGCCCTCTCTTCCACTTCCCGCTCCAATTCAAACGAGGAACCGGTGTTCCCTGGGCGGTCGGCATTCTGGTTGTTCTGATTATTCTGGTTATTCTGGTTCTGGTTCTGATTTCCCTGATTGGGCGGGGATCCGGCCTTGGCGAAGAGGACGTTCAGGTTATTGGCCACCTTGACGGCCTCAGCAAAATTCAAGGAAACCCGAAGTGTGGTCTCACCGGCTTGGGATTGCGTATCCAGTGACTTGATCACCTCAGCAACGGCAGATACATTCTCAGGCGAATTGGAACTCACAATGATGGAATTGGAATAGGGCTCGGCTGTGATTTTCACTTTGCCAAGCAGTCGTCCAGTGCCCGAACTGGAGTTGCTTTCCATACCATATCCGTAATCCCAGGGACTCCAGTAGTTGCGTTGATCCGTGTCATCAGTGAATAATTCATTCAGGACAAGTTCCATATCCACCGCACTCACAAATTCGAGTTGATAGATGTGTGGCTTCAGGCTTTCCTGGGAGATGGGTTCGTCCAGTGCTTTGATCAATTCCTCAATTTCAGGCATGCTGTTTGGTGGGCCCTGCACCAGAAGTGTATTGCGCCGGGGATCGGCAACCACACTCACCGTATTCTGGTTGGTGTTGCGACGACTGGAATAATAGTAATCATAGCGGTTCCGATTGCTGCCCTGATTTTCAAACAGTGTCTGGAGTTGTTCGGCAACCTCCTGGGCATTGGCGTTCCTGAGTTCAAATTGTCTCAGAACTTTCTCCTGCGCCTCTTCCGTATCCAATGAGGTGACGAGCTCACGGATGGACTCGAAATCCACTTCACTGGATAAAACGATTAAAGAATTGGACCGTTTGTTGGCAGTTACCTCCACATTCCGCATTCCATTGGATCGCCCACGTCTATACATCGGCGATATTTCAGAAGCCAGATCTTCGGCACTCACATTGACTATCGGTATGACACGGACAGTGTAATCCGCAGTTTTTGTGACATCCAAGGATTTAATCAACTGCTCGACCATCACCACATTATCTATATAGTCCGTCACAATCAATTTATTGCCCGTCTGCTCGGATTCCACTTTGGCAGATTTTGAAAGAACCGCCTTGATACGTGTCTTCAGTTCATCCGCATCGGCAATTGAAGCTCGAATACCTTCATCACCTTCTGCCAACTGCTCCCACTTTCAGCTTCGGCGGAAACACTTTCATCATCTGAATTGGACAATAACTTTGGTGCCACATTGGATTCTTCTGAATCGGGCAGGATGACAATGGATTTTTCTGATTCGGATGCTGTGAATCCTTCCAATGAAAGGGCATGGTAAATCAGGTCCAATGCCTCCTGCTTCGGCAACTTGCCAACACTCACGATGGTTAACCGGCATTGAACTTTAGGATGCTTGATAATGCTTTTCCCGGTCGTCCTGGACAACCATTCGATCACCGCATCCACATTGGCCCCCTTGAAACTCAGCTCCACGGAGTCGTCGGATACCTCTTCTTTCTTCTCCTTATTTGATTCCTGACCTGCGGGGGTCTCACCCGTTGAGGATTTGTCAGATCCGGAGTTGTCTTTGGCTACCACAGCATCTGCCCCATCGGAGGGTTCCTTGGCTGTCTCCACCTGATTTGTCGGGACAGGAATGGGTTCCAGATTTTCAATCGTATTGGTGGCAATGGCATTCGTCCCAACTGAACCGGATAAAGCCGCCGGCTTGGTGGATTCCTCAGGGCGATCGCAACCGATCAACCATAAGATCCCTATAATGAACCAAAAGTTCCTGAAGTTTTTCATCATAAATTATCCCCGCTCAAATGAGTATTTTTCAGTGATTCCCCGCCCATGCCAGAATAGATGGTGAGTTCTTTTTCTTCTCCATCCTCCTGGACCAGGACCCGGTTTGTTCCAATTTTCAATAAAGTTAATCCAGCTTCGGTCTGTCCAACCACCATCGCTTTTGTCTCTCCTGACGGGAGGGATATGAAAGCCATATCTCCGGCTATTCCAGTCAGTTCAGAAGGCCTGGGCTTTGGAGGAGCCCCAAAAATTCCACTCTTGTTCACCTTTTCAATCGCTGCCAGATGACGGGGGGCTTCAACAATCTTCTGAGATTTCTCCAATTGGGAGTTTAAAAATGCATCCCGCCCGATTGTCATTGCGCGATTGGTCACAATCAGCCCCAGATCCATCTCCAATGGATTTGTCGCCACTTTCATGCTTCCGGACATCAGATATAGAAAATAAAAGATGAAACCAAACCCGGTAACAATCGTTGCCAGCTTCATCAACAAAACTATGTTGTGGGATATATCACGCATTTTTCACCCCGCTTTTCCAGGATTTGAAATTGAGGACGAGTAGATTGATGCTCATCTTTAATTGTCCGGGTTTTCCATCCATAGTCTGAACCTGCAGAGACTCAATATAGATAGGATATCCACTGGTCGTCACTCCTTTGAGAAACTTCTGTATGGAGGCACCCTGGCCGGAGGCTTCAAATCGTATGGATGTTCCTGTGGTGGCTGCCGACTCACGAAAGGATCCAATATTCACACTGTGACTTCGGGCACATCGTTGAATAGCCTCACTCGACAGCGCCCCAAGGTCAGGAATATCCAGAAATCTCACTTCAAGATTCATCTCCTTTCTCAACTTCTCCAAAAGCATCACCCGGTTGCCATAGGGCTGCAGCTTCACGTTAAGTTCACGGATCGTCTTCCGCTTCTTATGGAATTCAGCCAATTGATTCTCATATTTCTTCAGCGACCCGGCACCAAAGAAAAAAACCAGGTACAGGCTTAAACCGATTGCGGTAATTTGAACTAATTTTTTCTCACTCTGAGTCATATTTCCGCGATTATTTCTGAGTTGATGAATTGTCTTTTTCTTTTGCTGTGGAGGATTGCATGGCCTCGCCCTCCCAGCCGCGCACAAATTCCAGCCATCGTGTCTTGTAGACTGAAGGATCAACCAATAAGGCACGCACCTTGAAGCTGATCATTTCCTTCTTCTCATTCGGGGATTGGGATTCGACGACCACTGCTTTGAAGAATTTCGTGTCGAGGAGTTTTTGCCTCAGCTCAGCAATGGATTCAACCTGCTTTACAGAAGCCGAAAAATGCACTTCCCCTTGCCTGCCAATGGAAATCTCCTCAGGCTTGAATTGCGGAACTGAGGCTTCCGCCAGAATAGGAAAAAGGGACTCATACATTAAATGATTGCCTCCCAGCATCTGCAGGAAGGATAATTCCCGATCCACTTCAGGCATCCATCTGGCTTCCTTTTGAAGTATGGATAATTGGTCCTGAGTTCTCCCTCTGTCAAACCAGGGTTCCAGATACCTCACCCCAATACATAACAATATAAAAAGTAAGGACGCAGCTCCCCATATTTGTATTTGCCGGATTTTATAACGCCTGCGCACCTGACAACGGCCGGCTGCGTCCGATTCCACATCAAATAAATATTCAAGCCCCCGATTTTCAGCCACCACCTCCAAAGGAGATTTTAACTTGCTTTCCCCCCCCGGGGGAAATGAGTTCCCAATCCGGGAAATGTTGCTTAAGTGAATTTCTGAATTCATTGAATCCTCCAAATGGAATGGCACCATATCCAAGCAGTATCACCTTTCCCGGTGTCGCATGCTGGAAATGCCTATGCAATGTATTCGCATCCAATCCCGTCCAATCCGCGGATTTTATCGGGAGCTGGATCGCCAGTTGGACAAGTCCATCCACAATTTCAACATATTCACAGAATTGAGTATCCAAATGAAGAATACGACAATGACCGGATTCTCCAGACAGGCAGCGGGCGGCCTCAATCACCGCCGGTGCCATGGAGTAATCCGCCTCAATTCCCGGACGGAATATTTCATCCAGCCGTCCGATATCCTTTCGGACGAGGGCCACGTTCATCCACGTCCTGGCACTTTCAGCCTCTGCTTTCAACGAAGGGAAAATTCCCCATCCACATTCATCGAGGCTGATCGGCAAATCCTTTTCCAATTGAAGCGCCGCCATAGACCGCATCCGGTCCATATCTCCACTTGGCACCTCCAGATTCCTGAAGGAAAACCCAGTCAATGGAATCAGAATTCTGTATGTCGGACGGGATTTGAATAGATCCAATCCGGATGCCGATTTTTTAAGAATCTTATGAATCTGATTTCCCAACTCATTTCCCTTGAGTTGCTCCAATGTATGATAATTGCCGGCGGAATCCCGCAGCACTGATCTTTCCGGAACCCATTGCATATATATGGTTTCCGATCTGGATAAAGAATCGATGAGACGGGCTGCCAGTGGAAATTTCTCCCTGGCCTGAGTTATCCATGATGGATCAGATGGTTGCAGCATACAAATGGATGAAAGTTCCTGTTGATGTTAGTCGACGATTCGCTGGGCAATATTTTTAATTCCAGAACTGTTGATTTGCACGATTGTCTCAAGCCGACGGGAGATATTCGATGCTGGAACCAGTCCTTCACTGTATATGCGATAGGTTTCAGACCGGACACATATCCGGTTTTCAATGGCCCGGAACTTCTCCACAGTCATTCCTGCGACATTGAGTATTTCCAGAATATTTTTGAAGTAACCAGAACTGGACCGGTGATTGACGATGGCTTCAGCCAATTCTCCCTCCAGGCCATCCAGGCAGGTGAGGACCTCTTTTGAGGCAGAGTTGATGTTGACACATCCCACTTTGGCTTCGCCCGTTGTAATGGAGTCTCCAATGGAAATGAGAAAATCCTGGGAAATGACGTTGTTTCCCGAGTTGGAGTCTTCGCTCTCATTGTTGTTATTTCCTCCCTCACCATTGTTATTATCGCCACCGGATCGCACCTGAAGCAGGTCGACGAGGGATTCAAAGGAATTATTGTTCCGCCATCGGATGATCTGCCCGGCCATCTCTTCGGTGACGCCGTTAATCCCGGTCCACTGGGATTCGGCTGCCTCCTGTATATTTATCCTTTTCTGCCCGCGGGCATCATCGGTGGATATACCACTGTTCACTGTCGTTGAATGCACCCACCCGGTCAGAAGCTGCCCATCCCGATTGTCCATTGGCATTCCCAGACCGCCATCATCTTCATGGGAATCCAATGCGCCGTCCAGATCGCTGTCTTCGCCATACATTAAAGCCGCATTCACCACTGGAATGGCAAGGATTTCCAGCCGACTCACCAATGCCTGATTCTTGGGGGAATAGGCGTCGGATTCTCCCCCGGCAATCGTCGATGCGGACTCATCCACGATTTCATATCCCCCTTGAGTCACTTCAGAATCTTCATCGCGGAAATCAATCAGATAGGGTGCCAGGTCGACATCAAATCCGGGAAGCTTCTTTAATTCTTCTATGGTTGCCACATTGATATTGAGGAACCGTTCCTCATCCAGGACACCAAAAACAAAGTTGGTGAGTCCCGCCACATTAGCGGGATACCCGATCTGGAAGGTCCCGGTGCCTATGGAAGTCGGACGGAATTCATTCACTTCTTTATATACATCATCTTTATGATTAACCCCACTGGATTGCCTGTCATTGAGTGCGAGATCGAGAATGTGCCGGGCTTTTTCCGACCCGGCCACGGCCAGATAGTAGGCCCTGATTGAGTCGGAATGTGTCTTGGAGATGCGCAATTCCAGGCGGGTGGTGTACAACAAGCTGACGACAATGACGGTTAATAACACCTGCACCCATAAAACACCCACGAGGACGGACGCCCTCTCAGATGGATGGATTGGGTTGCCGATGGATGGAGCGGGTCGGATCATGGATCTCCTCCTTCCGGCAGGGATGGAGTCTCCACATCAGAACTCAGGTTTTCTGTGGGTTGATCGGGCAATTTGACAATGGTTTGGAGGATAGCCGGACGCTCGTAATCGGATGCATCAAAACCACCGGAACTGACCATGGCCGCCATCTCCTCAGGCGATGGTTCTTTGCCTATGCTGATCGTGACCCGAACAGCCCAGGGAAGTCCGCTCATGTTACTGGGAGCCAGCAGGGAATCCTCCTCCACTTGAATGGACTCAGTGGCCCCCCAATCATCATACCAGTCCAACCCATCGTAATATTCAAATTTCAGGAATCGCAACCCGCCGACCAACGGTTCCATTGCCCCACCGCTCAGGGGCTCAGCATCCGGGTGCCTGTCCCGCCTGCGGAATAATGTATACATGCCCTCCACTGCCCCAGGGTTGACAAAATAACTCACTTCGTGAAAGAGGGACTCACCCGCTTGAATGGGTCGAGAATTGGCCGTCGCAAAATCCAGATTATCCGCTTCAATCGACCCAAGCATCCTCGACATACCTGAGAATTCGGATTCTCCAACCATGGGAACACACTGGCGCAGGTCATCGACAATCATCTGCATCACCATTCGCGCCTTCTGCATGTTTTCCATGCGTTCATCCACTATTTTCTGCGACTCAATAGCTGCCCGAAAACACGACATGGCCCCCAGTATTAAAATCGTGACTATGGATGAGGCAACAATCACCTCTATCAAAGTGAAGCCCATCCGAGTTATTTGTTTCCGGACATGCATTATCTGGAGTTTCCCTGGTTGTTTGTCCGCGCGCGTCCGGAATTCGACCGCCCCCCACTCCCATTGGATGTCTCCGGGTTCTGGTCTGACTCACCACTCAACCCGGGCACTGGATCGTAGAGATAGGTCATCGAATTGAATATTTTTTCCGGTGTCCGATTCAGAATGATGACTGAGACAAGATAGAGTCCGTCGTCAGAATTTTCAGAAATGGTTTGCAGGTATTGGTATCCCGAGAGGGGACCCGACCATTGTCCTTCTTCTGTGCCTTCGGTCAGAGACCCATCGGCTCGGATCAACTCGATCTGGCCGGCGGCAAGATAGGTTGCCACCGTCAGTTTCTCCGCGTCCCGACTTGAGTAGAGAGCGGTCGAGATTCCTTCGGTCAGACCGACAATCCCCACACCTAAAATCACAATGGCTATCAGGACCTCGATCAGGGAGAATCCATGAGAGGAGGACCTGGTGGAAGGTTGGATTCGACACATCATTGGACCCGCTCCAGTTTGCGGACACTTGGATTGGAAGTGAGGGGATTGAGGACAATCTCAAGTCCAAAGCCATCCCGATCGCGGATGTGTATGCGTTTGCGATCGCATGTTCCATCCGGGAAAAAACAGATATTGTCAGGTGGCAGTTCAGAGTCAGAAAATGTGGATGCCATCCTTCCGGAGTTTTCGGGCAGGACACCGGATGGGATTCCCATACCTGCTTCGTCATTGGATTCCAGATTATGGGTGAGGATCTCACAGGACAGGGATTTAGCCAGGCGCTGACGCACACCAGGCATCTCCGTCACTGGTTGCAGCTGATGCCCGGAACCCATCTGCTGCACCAGATGAAAAAGCCCCATCGTATCCCCTTCAGGCCCCGGATCCAGGACCAGCCAGAAACGCTCGGATTTTGCGGCCGCCTGAATTTGAGCGGTCCCCACCAGTTGAACCAGTTCACGGGTGGTTGATTTCAATTGTGCATCCCCAAAGGTGCCCCGCATCTCAGGAATTATCGTGGCACTCAATATGGCAAGTATGACAATCACGATCATCATCTCCACCAGCGAAAATCCCCCACACCCAGTCCAGGACTGGGGTTTGATTCGCAAGATCACTAAGGGTCGGATGGACATGACTCTCTGGAATACGGATGACTTTCCCGGCGGGAGGAATGGATTAATTCCAGTTTCCAATATCCGCGTTCTCCTTTTCGCCGCCCTCTGTCCCATCCGCACCGAACGACCAGACATCAAAGCCAGGCAAATCGTGAGTGCTGGGAATCCGGTATTGGTATGGATGATTCCATGGATCCTGCCTGAGCATCTTGATATAGGGACCACGCCATGAATCCTGTGCTCCCCTCGGGAGCCTTCACCAGTGCCTCCAATCCCTCCTCCTGCGTGGGATGTCGATCCATATGTATATAAAACCGGTCCAGGGCCGATGACAGTTCCGCAACATGCGATTTAGCCGAACTGATTTTGGCATCGGATGTCGTCCCCATAAACTGGGGAATGATCGTCGCCGCCAACACCCCAAGTATCACGACCACGACCATGATCTCAATTAATGAGAACCCGGCACGCCCACGATTATATCCACTTGTATATATCTTCATTGATGTCTATCGAATTTGTTGTGAATGATTGATGAATACACTTTCTTAAACAGTGTCAGTTAATTGCCTGGCTCATTTTGAATATTGGCAGAAGTAAGGCAATGACAATAAAGCCTATGAGCGCACCAATCCCGAGAATGAGTGCTGGCGCAAGCAGGGAGATTAAGGTTTTTGTGCGATTCCGCATGCGTCTTTCTTCAATAGTGGCGACTTTGAGCAGCATGCGGTCGAGCTTTCCTGTTTCTTCTCCGACACGGATCATCTGAATGACTGCTGGCGGAAACATCCCGGATTTCCGCAGGGGGCCAGCCAATGTGTCTCCACTCCGCGTCTCCTCAGCAACCTGGGCGAGAATATCCCCCAATACCCGATTGCCTATGGTTTTCTGCACAATCTGCAGCGCAGGCAACAACGATATCCCACTGCGTGTCAAAATCCCCAATGTCCGGGAAAATCGACTGAGTGCCGCCGATTCAAATACCCCCCCCACCAAAGGCAGTTTGAGTTTGATTCGATCCGCATGCCATTGCCCCTGGGGAGTGGACAGAAACTTCCATAAACCAAATCCCGAAACCCCACCCATAACAGCCAGCAGAGGCCAGTAGCTCTGCACAAATCCACTGAGGCGCAACAGAATCAGCGTTGGCAAAGGCAGCGTGTTCATCATCTCAGTCAGCATCCCAAAAAGACGGGGCATCACGAAGGTCAACAACAGAACCACGGTCACGAGTCCGAAAATCAAGACAAAGGCCGGATAGGAAACTGCCGAGACGACTTCACTGCGGATCTCGTCTTCGTGTTCCATGAGATCGGCCAGATCATTCAGTGCCGCATCGAGCACACCTGCCTCCTCCCCGACAGCGACCATGCTCACATAGAGTGAACTGAAACACCCGTGTTTGGATAGCGCCTTGGAAAAGGTGTCTCCCTGCCGGATATCTTCACAAACCTGATGTATGATGGATTTCAGCGCGGCATTGGAAACCTGTTCTGCAATGCCTGTCAATGCGGGAAGCACCGGAATTCCCGCATCCAGAAGCGCCGCCACTTCACGGGTGAATCCAGTAACCTCTTTGCGTTGAATAGTCCGATTCCAGGCAGGCGGGGCGCTGCCTGGCGATGGGACTGCAACCGATGCTTTCGAGCTTTCCAAATGGGATGGGACAAGCCCACGATCCCCCAGCAGACGCAAGGCGTCCCGACGATCAACAGCCTCAATCTGCCCCCGCACAGAAGCGCCTGAAACATCGACGGCCTGGTATGAAAACGTCATTATTCCAAATCTCCAGCAGTTACCCGGACAACTTCATCCAGCGATGTGATCCCTTGACGGGCCTTGTTGATCGCATCCTCGCGAATCGAAATCATTCCGCGTCGGGCAGCTTGTTGAATTTCTCCGCTGGTCTTTTTCGAGGTCACCATTTCCCTCAATGCATTGGTCATGGGA
>JAJOIW010000073.1 GCA_021209225.1 Verrucomicrobiota bacterium | reverse complement strand
CGACACCGACTCCTGATGGCCCAGAGTGGACATCTCCTCACCCACCAATTGCTTCAACCATTGCACCACAAACTGAAGAATCGCCAGGTCAATAACCGGGGCTTCCTGCGTATCCATCACCCGGATTTCGATGGCACCACGTGAAAATCTCGCTATGGCACCCCTGGCATTGGTCCATTCAGGTTCGAGGATGCCCTCCGGATCGAGCGGGCGAATGGCTGCTTCAATGGCATCAAAGACTTTCTCCTGGTATTCCTGTTCTGAACGGTAGACATCCGGCACCACAAGTCCGGTGATGGCGGGAATCTTCCGACAGTTTCCAGCGTAGTGCACCATTCTCTGGCAGAGATTGCCGGTGCGGCTCCCCTCGCTGAACGGGCTGCTGGCGGCCATCGCTACAATGAATGGCAATACCAGTCGAATGGCGGAATGCAACCGGCGGAACTCATCGTCCCCCGAAAATGGAAGATTGAGATGGGTCGATTGCAGGTTGCTCCAACCATGACCTCTGCAATCAAAAATGCGGTCAAAGCAATGATAAATTTCATGGTTTCCATGGGGCCAGAGGTGGGTTTCCTTGAACGGGTCCATCCATGGATGCATGGCTGAGGGAAGCAATCGCGCCCGGTGCGGAATCAGCAATTGATTGATTTCCCGGATCTGCGACATGAAGCCCTCTGCCACACCGGACAAATCCGGAACAGGTGCCGAACATTTCATTTCCAGCACATGCAGAACCAATTCATTCGACCAGGAAAATGCCCCTCGCGAAACGTCGTTCTTGCGGTTCCCTCCGTCATGAATAATACGATCAGCTATCGGGCAGATGTCCAGCGACTCGTCCGAGACAATCATATATTCAATTTCCACCCCGAAACCTTCAAATAAATGCAGAGGGTTCATATAATCCGTTGTTGCCTGTCGATAGAGATTAAAAATTTTCTGAATGTGGGAAGCTTGGTTCAATGAGCCAGAATTACAACCGGCGGCGTTTTTCCATTCTCCTCAGCAGACTGCCCATGATTTTTTCATAGAGCAAGTCATGCAGGAGGTCATCCTCAATTCCGGCATCTATACTCGGGTTGTCATTGACCTCAATCACCACGGGTTTGCCGTGGATTTCCTTGAGATCGACCCCATAGAGACTGGTCCCCATCAGGGAAGCTGCCTTGACAGCACAGGATATGACTGAAGCAGGCACCTGATCCAGTGGGACACAATCCACCCATCCACCCGTCTCATTTTTATCCTCCGCACCGTGATTGTAGATCTGCCAGTGATCCTTCGCCATCCAATACTTGCAGGCATAAAATGCCTCGCCATCAATCACACCTATGCGCCAATCAAATGGTGTGGGTAAAAACTCCTGGGCAATCAGCAAATCAGAGTTCTCCAATAGTGCCCGGGTTTTTTCCATATAATCTTCAGGCGTTTTTAATTTGACGACACCCAGTGAAAAGGAGGAATCCGGCTGCTTCATAATCATTGGGAGACCTAATGATTCCATCACATGAATCATATTGTCCTTGTGAACGATGGATGTCTTGGGAGCGGGAATGTGGTGCCTTGCCAGAGCCTCCTGCAGGTAGACTTTATTGGTGCATCGCAGAATGGAAAGGGAATCATCAATCACTGCCAGGCGCTCCGCTTCCGCCTTGCGGGCAAATCGGTAGGTAAAATGCTCCACCGATGTGGTTGTCCGGATAAAAAGCCCGTCGTATTCAGCCAGTTCCCCATAGTCATCCCGGTCGATTCGCTCGACACGGATACCGAGCTTTTCTCCGGCTTTTTCAAATTTTTTGAGAGCTGCCTCACTGGATGGAGGAGTGGTATCCGATGGATCCACCAACATCGCCAAATCAAACCGCGACAGCTCCCGCCGCTTCACAAAAGAAGGCCGCCTCAAAAAATAATCCCGCGCCGCTTCCACCACAAAATCCCGATGCGAGTCGGGAATGTCTTTCATGGAAATAGGTGAAATGTTAGTCAATAACCATTCCCCTTCATCATCCCGACTGAAGTGCGCGCGAATCAGGGGAGCGGGAAACAAGGCGGAGAGTTTCTTGCATAATGGTTCGTACCTCTGAGCCATATTGCGCCCAAAGTAAATTGACAGAGTGAACTTTTCCGAGTGCAGGGATTTGAGTGAGGACTGTATGATGGGCATGACGTCGCTGCTCATGGCCCGCAGAACTGTGGGCGCTTTGAAATCCTGAATCGTGGCAACACTGGGAACAGGTTTATGTCCACGCGCTTCAGCCAGCAATGAAACATAATACCCGGTATCCTGATAGGCATAGGATTTGCATAGATTCATCACACGCAATTTCCGCCGCTCAGCATAGTCCGGGTGGGTGAGATAATTCCGCGCTGAGACCACTTCGATGTCAGGTATTGAAAAGTCCCATCGCTTCGGATTGTCGACAATGATAAGCCAAACCATTTTATGAAATATTAATAAATTGAACTGATAAGAATTGGGGGTGTTGTGAAACTGGAATTTTTATAAAATCAGGATATGGGTGATGGATGATTCGGCAATGGCTCGATGATTAAAAGGTTGGCATCGTATGTCATGACTCCCAGCAGGATCGAGGTGATGAGCCGGTCGAATTTGACTTTGTAGTACAGCCCGGGTCCGAATGGGTGTTCAGCCCAGGGGTCGGCGATTTCAGCGGTTCGGGTTGAGGGATCGTAGCCTTTGATGACGACAAAATGGCCGGATGGCTCGCCGCGAATGTCATCGTCCTGACAATTCTCAGGCAGTTCACGGAACGTCTGGTAGAGGTAGGTGGAACTCAACCCGGTGATAATCGGTATCCCACGCACCAGGAATTTGCGTATCAATGCGGCACTCAGGTCTTTCATGCGTATGATTCCTCCATCGTCGAGAAAAGCTTTGTATGCCAGTATGGCAGTCTGGAGGCGGGGCACATTTGTATATTCCAATCTTTGTTGCAATTTCGATGAAATCTGCCAGTCACTCAATGAAAACCAGGTGGGGTCAAACACATCCAGATTATATGTATAAATAGAAACTTTAAATCCACGTTTCAAAGCATGATGCCCTAAACAGACAGCGAGGGTTCCACCATGGTAGAGACTGGTGATCTCCTGCCGGATCTGGTGGAGAGCGACGGGATTCCCGAAATACTTGTAGACCCCATGCAGGCAGGTTGGGCCACAGGTCACATCATCTGGCTGAGGACGCATCTCGAATTCGATGCGATTCCCCTGGTATCGTTGATCGTTCATGGATTCAGCAGGTGGGAATGGATGGACCGGAAGGCAGAAGATCCAGCGCCGGAAATCCAGGCCATTCGGGATGTGAGGTGAGAGGATGGCCAGAATCGGGGGATGTCCCCGTAAGCTCCAATGTCATGGCTTGGCTCCCAAAGGAATGAGAATGTAAGACACCGGGCCACGAAATATTCACAAATAAATTTATGTCTTTAATCACTCACTTGAGATTGGGCCGGCATGGTCATTCATGCCCGGACTCGCTCAGGAGTATGATGAGATGTATTACTTTCACGCAGGAAGTCAATGGAAAAGAATTAAAGAAAGAGAGGAATTTTCTCCGGGAGTTTTGGATGGTCGGGAGACATGGTGACGGCGATGGAAATTTTCTGTTCCCCCCCCCCCGAGGACCGACCTTTGATGGGGCTGACATCATGAAAATCTCTTCCAGTGGCGACGGTGACATAGTCTGTGCCACAGATCTGTGCGTTGGTTGGATCGATATCGACCCAGCCGAATTTTGGGAGGAAGACGGAGACCCAGGCATGAGTGGCATCCGCACCGATCAGACGTTCCTGCCCATCGGGAGGGGATGTGAGTATATATCCGCTGACATATCTGGCTGGAAGATTGCAGGCGCGGATGCAGGCAATCATGAGATGAGCGAAGTCCTGGCAGACACCCTTTTTCATTTCGAGGACTTTTTCCAGTGGGGTTGAGACGGATGTGGCGGTGGGATCAAATTCAAACTCCTCGAAAATGTCGAGGGCCAGCCGACAACAGGCAACCAGGAAATTGGCATCATCTCTGAAATAGGGGGAAGCAAACAACTTGGCAGATGGGGAATATGCGATCGATTCAGAGGGGAAAAGATACTGCTGGATGTCCACCGTTTCAGCATTATCCGGGGCGGCATAACTGAGATACTCGATGACCTGCGCACAGCTGGCAACGGTGGAAGGATCGGGGAGAACCGGAGCCTGAACCTCAACCCGGGAATGCGCATCGACAACCAGACAATCGTGCTTTTTTTCAACGGAGAAGTAATGTGTGCTGTTTCCAAAGAAGTCCTGCCGCACATCGATATGTTCAGGTATGGGAAAGATTTTCAATTGAAAATCCCGACATTGCTGATTGAGAGAATCCTGGGGTTGGAGATGGGCGGAATGGAGTGAAAGTGAGACGGGAAACTGGTAATGATAAACGGTGCGATGATGCACGGTATAGGAGACAGAAGACTGTCTGTCCGCATCTTGCGTGGTATCGACCGGGGGGGCTGCTGAGACTTTCATGGCATTCGCGAATTCAGACTTAGGTCACTGAAAAGTATTGTTTGGAGAGGGCTTCAGAAAAATCCAACAGGCACTGAACCAGATGGGAAAGGAAAGCGTTCAATTCACTGCGGCAGCCCTCCTCATCGGTGATGAGAAAGCTTTCGAGGCTTGCAAGATTGAGCTGGCTGCTGAACGAAAGGGCCAGTTCATCAATTCTGTGGGGACTCTCAAATGGGACACGATGCGGCAGACTCTGAATATGTCGTTGAATCGTTTCCGCCTGGAAGGCAAGTGAACGCGGATTGGTGAGGTCTTTGATGACCAGATCCATAACCAGGAATGGGCTGAGTTCATTCAGGTAGCGCTGCCTGTATGTGATGGTGGAATCCGCGAAATCCAGGATCTGCTTGAGGATACTGCCTTCAAAGCTTTTTTCGATGACCAGGCACGAGGAGAGCAATTCGAGCAGTCCCATGGCACGTTCCGTGCGCCGGCCGAGGTCGAGAAAATACCAGTCCGGTCCCCGGGTGATGTTCTCCGCAACCATTCCGGCAAAACCGGAAAGAACTTCCAAAAAATTCAGTAGATTCTCGTATATGACTGAAAAATCGGCTTCGCCGGGCTTACTGGAGAAGAAGCTTTTTAAAGTATCGATGGACTGGAGGATGTTATTGGTGTTGCCAGAGATTCTCTCCTTAACTGCGTCCCTGGTACGCTGGATATGTGAGACCACCGCGGATAGAGACGCCAGATTCTCGGATCGCCAGATCTGGTCTACGACAAACTCCCCAAGAATGACCAGGTAATCGGCGGTTTGCAGATCGCCAACATCCAAACGCTTGGCAGCCTCCTCATTGAAAAGGATCGACTGCATCAGGTTGGTTGCCGCCTGAATGTCATCGCGGGTCGATTCCTCCAGAAGGGACTTGAGAACCACCGTCAAGGTCCGCGTCAGAATCTCAGCACGCTCCACATAGCGGCCCAGCCAGTACAGATTGTCAGCCAAATGACTTGAAAGTGTCTGTGCCTGCCGCTTGATCGATCGCACGGATACGAGTTGAACCACTTCATTGGCAATGGACGGGGCATCCGAGAGCACCCAGACATCTTTTCCCTGACCACCGGACTGCATACTGAATTCATAGGATGGAACCTCCGGAGCCACCCTCCCAAGTCCACCTGGCAGAACGGTGATCTCACCACGGTGGGAACGCGAAAGAAACAGGCGCAATAAAACATGACGCGCCTCAAAATGGAACCCGTTGAATATGGGAGCTGTCGCCTGCAACATCGGTTCCTGAGCACAAAAATACTCGGGTCTTTCCTTGATGAGAACCCGCAGGTTGTCCAGATCGTCACGGGATAACTCGGGACAGAAGATGGGTTTGAACTGCTTGGAATACCCGAAAGCAGGCTTGATGATCAGTTCCTTAAGGCGGTCGAGGACATAGGCTCGTTCTGCCGGTTGCCCGCACCACCAGGTGGCAATGGAGGGGAGAAGCAGCTTTTCCCCAAGCAGATGCTCACTCAGGTTGGGCAGAAACGCCAGCATCGCAGGACTCTCAGCAACAGCACACCCGGGAAAGTTGCTGATGGCAACATGACCATTCCGGACCGCCTGCAGCAATCCTGGAATACCCAACAACGACTCACTCCGCAATTCCAGTGGACTCGCACCATTCCGAATCCACCCGCCTCAACACCACATGAACCTGCCTCAATCCTTCAATGGTCTTTAGGAAGAGCTTGCCATCCCGCATGGTCAGGTCATTGCCCTGCACCAATGGAAATCCCATGGTCTTGGCCAGATACGAATGCTCAAAGTAGGTCTCATTCAGGGGACCCGGCGTGAAAACAACAACTAACGGATTGTCCCCGGCAAATTCCCCCAATCCCGCCAAGGACTGACGAAAAGTCTCTAAAAACGGACGAATCGGCAGAATGCCCAGCTCGCGGATCATGCCTGAATAGGTCCGATTCGAAATGAACCGGTTCTCCATCGTGTACCCGAGTCCGGATGCGGCATCGATCCGGTCGGACATGACCCACCACTGCCCATCCGGGGAACGCGCCATGTCGGCCGCATAGAAATTGATGAATTCCTGATTATTCGGAAGCATCCGGTGGCATGGCCTCAGAAATGACGGGCTTCCCATCACCAGTTTTGCCGGAAACCGGTTGGTCTTGAGCAATTCCTGGTCACCATAAAAATCTTTGAGGATCAGATTGATGAGTCGCATGCGTTGATCGAGACCAACGCGCATCTTTCCATCTCAGCAAAATCCACCACCAATGGCAGAATGTCCATCATCCACAATCGACCGGCGGTGTCCCCCTGATTGTGCAGATTATAGGTGACCCCATTTTCCCGGATGATCTGATCCAGGAGGAGTTGGCGGTTCTGAAGTCCTTCCAATCCCCCCCTCATTGATTCTATCCCAGACTTTTTTCCAATGCGGCCGCGTCCTGCCCCGGTCGTCAATCAACTCGTCATAATACCCCTTGATCGGCCCATATGGCCGAACACCAAACGAACTGAATTCGAGGTCATTGGATACTGAGTCGGGCTGGATCATGTATTCAGAGCTTATGACTCATTGAGTCAGCTCACAGAAGATTAAGTCGGCGAAACAAGGAATCCATCAAATTCATTTATTTCTTTGCCCAACCCTGCGGGAATTCAATCCTCATCCGGTTCATTCGCGGGGTCCACCACTGGGAAAAACATGTATTGTTTGCTGAATTCCAGGGCGATTTTTTCGATTTTGGAGTGGAGAGTGACGAGGAATTCATGGATTCCCCGGTCGATGACGTCCTGCAGAACGATGTAGTTCAATTCGGAAATCAGGAGCCCGCACAAACGCTCGACCTCATTGGAATAATGAGTGGTGGGACAACCGGAAATGGCATGAATGGCGCGCTGCAATTCACTCAGGCTGAAAAAAATGGCCCGGGGAAAGACGCGCGACAGCATGAGAAACTGCAGCACATTTCTGGGGATGATCCGGGTCTTGAACTCCTGTTGATAGAATTCCAGTGCACTGCACGACCGCAATATCGCCACCAGGTAAGAATCATTTTCCGCGTCAGACAATTCCATTGGGGCGAATGCCCAGCTGTCCAGGAGCCGGCCGGTTTTGTCCGCTCTTTCAAGAAACTGACCGGCACGCATGAATTCGTATCCAATCATGCGGGGGATGGTCGCATCAATGATCCCATTGATGAGATATATCATCTCCCGGATCCTTTGGAACAGATCATAAAGGCTGCTCTGGCTGATGGAATACGTCGCCGTCTGCCTCAATGTCAGATACAGACGGTTGATGGCTTCAAACATCTCCGGAGAAATCTGGTCGCGTATCATGCGCGCATTCTCGCGGGCAGCAAACACACACCCGAAAATCGAACTGGGATTGTCCCGGTTGAAGGTCAGGAATTCCGTGACGTTCTGGTGCGAGTATTCCGGGTAAAGTTTTTCAAAGAGGACTTCGTCCCCCAGACTCACCAGCATGGGATTCCAGAAATCCCTCGGGGTGATCCCCCGGGCCTGGCCGGAGTCCAGCAATACCTGGAGGTGAACCTCAACCATCTGGCAGGTATTCTCAGACCGCTCCAAATACCGGCTCAGCCAGAATAAGGAGTCGGCAACCCGGCACAACATCTCGGTTTTTCTTCTGCCTGTTTCAATTTTCACATTAGCCATTTTTCTGTGTTATGAGACGACCCACGTGTCCTTGGATCCGCCTCCTTGAGAGGAGTTCACAATCAAAGATCCCTTTTTGAGAGCCACCCGCGTGAGGCCTCCCCGGGATACTTTGATCGACTTACCATATAAAATGTAGGGCCTCAGATCGATATGACGGCCCTCCAACGATCCATCACACCAGGTGGGATGGCGGGAAAGGGCCAGTGGTGGCTGGGCAATGTAGTTGCGGGGATCCGCCTTGACCCGTTCACGGCACTCATCCAATTCCTTGCGCGTCGCGCGGGGCCCGATCACTATCCCATATCCACCGGACTCATTCACCGGTTTGATCACAAGCTTGTCAGTCTGCTCCAGGATATACTTCAACTGCACCGGATCACTGGCGAGGAAAGTTTCCACATTGGACAGGATGGGTTCCTCATCGAGGTAGTATCGAATCATCGCAGGCACAAATGTATATATAAGCTTGTCGTCACAGACACCCGTGCCAATCCCGTTGGCCAATCCCAGATTGCCGGAAAAATGCGCTTCCACCAGACCAGGAACCCCCAATACAGAGTCCTTGCGGAAAACCGTCGGATCGAGAAAATCATCATCGATACGACGGTACAGAACATCCACTTTTTTCAGACCATAGATCGTCCGCATATAGACAACCTTGTCTTCAACGATGAGGTCGCGGCCTTCAACGATCTGCACCCCCATTTCCCGGGCGAGAAAGCAATGCTCAAAATAGGCACTGTTATACGAACCAGGTGTCAATACCGCCACCACCGGGTCTCCATCGGAATTCGGCGCAATATTCTTCAATACCTCCAATAAATCCTTCGGGTATCCAGCCACACTTCCCACAGAATAATCAGAGAATAATCCAGGAAACACTTTCTTTAACAAGGATCGATTCTCCAACATGTAAGAAACTCCCGATGGCGACCTGGCATTGTCCTCCAATACAAAATATTCACCACCATCCGCACGAACCAGGTCGGTCCCACATACATGAATATATATGTCCTTGGGGACTTTGCAGCCGGCGATGGCAGGGCGGAAGTGCTTGCATCCGTCGACAAATTCTCCAGGTATCACCCCATCGCGGATGATTTTACGCTCATGATAGACGTCATGCACAAAGGCATTCAATGCATACAATCTCTGCTGGAGCCCCTTTTCAACCGGGTCCCATTCCGACTTTTCAATGATTCGGGGAATGAGATCGACCGGAAAGATTTTCTCCGTGCCCTGATCGTCATTATAGACAGTGAAAGTGATTCCCTGGCGCAGCAGTGACTGGTCTGCTGAGGCGCGTTTATTGTTGAATTCCTCGCGGGACGTCGCGTCCAGAAACTGCCTGAGCTTGTTGTAATGCGGGCGTGTCGATCCGTCATTTTCAAACATTTCATCGTAGAAAGCGCCCACATCGTAGCCATCAAACCAGCCTGGGGTCGATTCCCTGCCAGATGCGGATGACACCGAACCTGTCTGCGACTGCGACTGCGACTGGTTTTGTGTCTGTTTCAGCTTTTTGGATGAATCATCATCGTGTCCCATATTTTTTCTCGATCAATAATCAATTTTACTTTTGCAGACCCTCCTTGAGGTATGGAGGGATGGGTTGAATATCCCACAGAACCGGTCAGATCATGCGCAATCGGCGGGGATTGCGAAGATCCAGTGTGTAGGGAAAGTCGGGTGTTATTTCCGGATGTGCCTTGACCGGATATGGAGAGGCATGAGCTGGATCAAACCAGGAATTGAAACGGGAGGCGCGACGGCTTTCAGCTTCGAGAGCGTTGATGGGGAATGTCGCGGAGTTCCGCCCCCCCGGGTGTTCGACATGATATGTGCAGCCACCGATGGACCGCCCACTCCATTTGTCATAAATCTCATAGCGCAGGGGAGCGTGCACCTGGATGGTCGGGTGGAGGCAACGGGGTGGTTGCCAGGCCCGGTAGCGCACACCACAGACATATTCCCCTTCGACACCTGTGTTCTGCAATGGCAGCGGAATCCCTTGACAGGTCACCAGATACCGATCCGGGGTCAGTCCGGTGAATTTGACCTGCATCCGCTCGACTGAGGAGTCAACGTAGCGCACAGTGCCTCCCGGAGCACCTTCTTCACCCATGACATGCCATGGCTCGATCGCGTTGCGAAGTTCCATTCCGATATCCCGGTAATGAACCTCACCGATCTGGGGAAAGCGGAATTCCAGGTGGGGCAGGAACCACTCGGTTTCGAATCCCATGCCCCAGGTTCTGAGGTCTTCCACCACTTCCTCCAGATCGCGGGCCACAAAATGAGGCAACATCCACTTATCATGAAGCTGGGTATCCCAACGGGTGAGTTTGTCGGGTTTGTAGGGCTGATCCCAGAACTGGTTGATCAACCCGCGCAGGAGCAGTTGCTGAACCAGGCTCATACGGGAATGAGGTGGCATTTCAAAGGCACGGAACTCAAGCAATCCAAGCCGCTGGGACAGTGAATCCGGAGGGAATAGTTTATCGATACAGAATTCGGCCCGGTGGGTATTCCCTGTGATATCGATCAGGATATTGCGGAACAACCGGTCCACAGTCCATGGCATCACTGGCCCCTGGGATTGCAGCCTTTGAAGTTCCCGCATGGCTATCTCCAATTCATAGAGTGAATCATCACGACCTTCGTCAATCCGCGGAGCCTGGGATGTCGGGCCAATGAACATTCCGGAAAAGAGATACGATAAGGATGGCCGCTGCTGCCAGTAACACAGGAGACTGGAAAGCAGATCCGGGCGCCGCAACAATGGACTGTCCTTGGGCGTGGCCCCTCCGATGATGACGTGGTTCCCACCACCAGTGCCGGTGTGGGTCCCGTCGAGATTGAACTTCTCAGCTCCCAGTCGTGACTGATGAGCTGCCTGGTAAAGAAACTCCGTTTTCTCAACCAGCTGGCTCCAGCTGGATGAAGGATGAATATTCACCTCTATGACACCCGGGTCCGGGGTCACTTTGAGATTTTCTATCCGGGGATCCGGCGGCGGCACATACCCCTCGAGAATGATGGGAAGATCCATCTCGCGCGCTGTCGCTTCAATCGCCGATAACAGGTCGATATAATCCTCGGTCGATGGCACCGGAGGCATGAATACAAACAGGTTCCCATCGCGTGGCTGCACACACAAAGATGTGCGGATGACCCATGAGGCGGATTCCTGCTGGTCCGGGAATGCCGACGGATCGCGCAGGTTTTCCGGGCGTGGGCGCAT